>DASWWF010000377.1:0-2640 GCA_036401035.1 Devosia sp. | reverse complement strand
CGTCTTCGTCGACTGGAATCCGATGTACCTGTTCCGCAAGCTCTTCGAGACCGAAGAGGAGGCGCAGTGGTTCCAGGACACGATCTGCACCAAGGACTGGAACCTGGAGTTCGACGCCGGCGACATCTATGCCGAAGGCGTCGCCAAGCTGATCACCCGCTATCCGAAGTACTGGCGCGAGATCCAGGCCTACGACAAGCGCTGGAAGGAAACGCTGGGCGATTTCATCCAGGGCACGATCGACATCCACGACGAACTGGTTGCCCAGGACATCCCGACCTTCGCCATCACCAATTTCTCGTGGGAGAAATGGGTGAGCTGCCTGCCCGACTGGCCGTTCCTCGAGAAGTTCGACGGCGTCGTCGTTTCGGGCCTCGAGCGGCTGGTCAAGCCCGACCCGCGGCTCTACCGCGTGTTCTGCGAGCGCTATAGCCTTTCGCCGGACATGTGCGTGTTCATCGACGATAGCGAGCCCAACATCGTGGCCGCCCGCAAGTTCGGCATGCACGGCATCCACTTCTCCGACCCCAAGCAGGTCCGCAAGGAGCTGATCGAACTGGGGCTGCCGCTGAAGAAGAAGTAAGCGAGTAGCGAGTAGCGAGTAGCGAGTATTCGATGGGGGCTCCGCGATGCGGCAACCCCTATTCGCTACTGGCTATTCGCTACTCGCTCTACTTCGTCCCATACATGCGGTCGCCGGCGTCGCCGAGGCCGGGGACGATGTAGCCCTTCTCGTTGAGATGGCTGTCGATCGCCGCGGTGAAGATCGGCACGTCCGGATGGGCGTTGGAGAACTTCTCGATCCCCTCGGGCGCTGCCAGCAGGCAGAGGAAGCGCAGGTTGTTGGCGCCGCGCTTCTTGAGATTGTCGATGGCGGCGATCGATGAGTTGGCAGTCGCCAGCATCGGATCGACGACAATGATCAGCCGGTCCTCGAGGTTGGACGGCGCCTTGAAGTAGTATTCCACCGGCTGCAGCGTCTCGTGGTCGCGATAGATGCCGATATGGGCGACGCGGGCCGCCGGCACGAGGTCGAGCATGCCGTCGAGCAGGCCGTTGCCGGCGCGCAGGATCGAGGCGAAGACCAGCTTCTTGCCCTTGATGGTGGGCGAATCCATATGCGCCATCGGGGTTTCGATGGGGATCATCTCGAGCTCGAGGTCGCGGGTGACCTCGTAGCACATCAGATGCGCGATCTCGCGGAGGAGCCGCCGGAAGCCGGCGATGGAGGTCTCCTTGTCGCGCATGATGGTCAGCTTGTGCTGGATCAGCGGGTGATCGATGACCGTGACTTTTGCCATTGCCGCACCGGAGGCTAGAGGAAGGATTTGCCGTGAGGGCCAGGCGCGAGGCCGAGCCAGCGGGCGATGCTTTCTCCTATATCCGCGAAGGTCCGGCGAATGCCAATGGTTCCGGCGGAGAGGCTTGGGGAAAAGACCATGATCGGCACCTGTTCGCGGGTGTGATCGGTGCCGCGCCAGGTCGGATCGTTGCCGTGGTCGGCGGTGAGGACGAGGAGGTCGTCGGGGCGCAGCTTGGCGATCAGCTCGGGCA
Organism: Devosia sp.; assembly: GCA_036401035.1. Classification (GTDB taxonomy): domain Bacteria; phylum Pseudomonadota; class Alphaproteobacteria; order Rhizobiales; family Devosiaceae; genus Devosia_A. The sequence continues at coordinate 1,086 of DASWWF010000377.1, read as the reverse complement.
GCCTTTGGTCAAAGGCTTCAAGGGCTTGGGCATAGCCGGCAACATCGCGGCGGTGACCGTATTCCTGGTCGAAATCGACGAAATTCGTCATGATGAAGGCGCCGTCGGCGGCCATTTCGATCGCTTCGAGGGTGCGGTCGAAGAGCAGCATGTTGCCCGAGGCCTTGATCTTGTGGGTGACGCCGTGGCCGGCATAGATGTCAGAGATCTTGCCGATGGCAAACACCTGATTTCCCGAGGCTTTTACGCGGTCGAGCAAAGTCGGCGCGGGCGGCGGGATGGCGAAGTCGCGGCGGTTGCCGGTGCGCTTGAAGGTCGCCGCCGTCTCGCCGACGAAGGGCCGGGCGATGACGCGGCCGATCTTCAGCGGTGCGGTCAATTGATAAGCGATTTCACAGACTTGGTAGAGCCGGTCGAGGCCGAAATGGGTCTCGTGGGCGGCGATCTGGAACACCGAGTCGATGGAGGTGTAGCAGATCGGCTTGCCGGTGCGGATCGACTCCTCGCCGAGCTCGGCGATGATGGTGGTGCCCGACGCATGCTTGTTGCCGAGGATGCCGGGAAGCCCAGCGTTTTCAATGAATTGTGCGATCAGATCGGGCGGGAAAGTGGGCTCGGTCTGGGGGAAATAGCCCCAGTCGAAGGGGACCGGGACGCCGGCGATTTCCCAGTGGCCGGAGGGGGTGTCCTTGCCTTTGGAGACCTCGCGGCCGACGCCCCAGCGGCCGCCTTTCGGCTGATTTGTCAAACCCTTAGGCACCGTGCCAGTGGACAGTTCGGCGGCGGCGCCGAGGCCGAGGGAATCCAGATTGGGCAGTGAAATCTGGTAGTTAGCGGCGATGTGGCCGAGCGTGTCGGCGCCGACGTCGCCGTAATCACCGGCGTCGGGGGCGCCGCCGATGCCGAAACTATCGAGAATACAGAGGATTGCGCGGGGCATCAGGCAGTGATCCGGTCGGCGACGATGGGGTGCGAAGGGGCGGATTCCCCGAAGCTGAAGGCGGCACGGAACCGCCGCTCCGCCTCCTCCGCCGTTTTTTCGTCACGTGCATGAATGACGGATGAACGGAGTTTTCCGGCCACTTT
>DASWWF010000376.1:0-2732 GCA_036401035.1 Devosia sp. | reverse complement strand
GACCTGCCCACCGCCGTTCAGCGCCTTCTGGTCGCCGGTCAGTACCTTGCCGATCTCGCACATGTCGAGTTCGCGGCCGCCCGGGCCCATGTCGGCGCCGATGATCAGCGACTTGTCGAGCTTCCAGGCGCCGGTCATGGCCGGGATGGAGAGCGCCGCATGCATGGTGGTGGCGCCGTTGCGCTGGCGGGTGAAGCCGTAGCCGAGGCGGAAGTAAGTCTTGGGCGTCGTGCCGACGAGGCGGGCGAAGGCTTCTATCTCGTCGACCGTCAGGCCGGTGATGCCGGCGGCCCATTCGGGCGTGCGGGTGGCGAGATGGGCTTCGAACTCGGGCGAGAAGTCGGTGTATCTCGCCATATAGGCACGGTCGGCGAGGTTATCGCGCAGGAGGATGTGCATGACGGCGACGGCCAGCGCGCCATCGGTGCCGGGGCGCACCACAAGAGCCATATCGGCCTGCGCCATGGTGTCGTTGCGGTAGATGTCGATGGCGACAACCTTGGCGCCGCGGCTCTTTCGGGCCTTCATGGCGTGGGTCATCACATTGACCTGGGTGGCGACCGCGTTGGTGCCCCAGATCACGATGCAATCGCTCTCGGCCATCTCTTCTGGATTGGGCCCCTGCAGCTTGCCGGTGCCGGCGAGGAAGCCCGGCCAGGCGGTGCCGGTGCAGATGGTATCGTATTGCAGGGAATAGCCGCGGGCGTGGCGCAAGCGCTCGATGCCGTCGCGGTGCACATGGCCCATGGTGCCGGCGTAGAAATAGGGCCAGATGGCCTCGGGCCCGTCGGTGCGCTCGATCTCGAGCCAGCGCGCGACGATCTCGTCGAGGGCCTCGTCCCAACTGATCCGCTGCCAGCCGCCAGATCCCTTTTTGCCAGTGCGACGAAGGGGATAGAGCACTCTCTTGGGATTGTGAATCCGCTCGGCGTAGCGGGCGACCTTCTCGCAAATGACGCCGTCCGTGTAGGGATCGTCCTTGGCGCCGCGGACGCGGCCGATGGTGCGATCGTCGAGGATCTCGACATCGAGCGCGCAGGTCGATGGGCAATCGTGCGGGCAGACGGAGCGGGCGATGCGCGGGGCGGCGAGCTGGTTCATGGCAGAAGAATTACCATGCAAAAAGGGCCGCGCGACACTTTTCGCACGGCCCTTCGATGCAATCTGAAACTGACGGATCAGTCCTTGGCGCGTTCCACGTAGGAACCGTCTTCGGTGAGCACGACGACGCGGGTGCCGACGCCGATATGGGGCGGGACCATGGTCTTGACGCCGTTCGACAGCATCGCGGTCTTGAACGAGGACGAGGCCGTCTGGCCCTTCACCACCGGTTCGGTGTCGGTGATTTCGAGGGTCACCTTGTTGGGCAGTTCGATCGAGAGCGGCACGCCTTCGAAGGTCTTCAAATACACTTCCATGCCGTCGACCAGGTAGGCCTTCTGGTCGCCGACGACGTCGGCGGAGGCGGTGATCTGCTCGTAGGTGGTCGGCTCCATGAAGTGGAAGCCCTCGCCGTCCTCGTAGAGGAACTGGTAGGCGCGGTCATCGACATCGGCCTTTTCGACCATTTCGACGGTGCGCCAGCGGAAGGTCACCTTGGTGCCGTCGGAGATGCGGCGCATGTCGACCTGGGTCACCGAGTTGCCCTTGCCCGGGTGGATGTTTTCGGCAAACAGGATGACGTAGAGTTTGCCATCCTCATGCTCCACGACGTTGCCTTTGCGCAGGGACGAGGCGATGACCTTGACCATATTTCTTCCTTGTTCAACGGTTGGCGGCGGCCTAGAGGAGCGGCGACTGCACGCTGGCCGGCACTGATCTTTGCTGTTCGGTGCCGCCCGATACATGAATTCTGGGCAAACCGCCAGTCCCGAGCACGAAAGACCGCCTGCCTTGCCGAACGCGCCCGCTAGCCCATGGTGGACCCCGCATCGCCACGCCGACAGGCGGCCGGCGCTGGTGGCGCGGAGCCGGATCGAGGCGGCGGTGCGGGCCTATTTCGCCAGCGAAGACTTCATCATGGTGGACCCGCCGGGGCTGCAGCGGAGCCCGGGCAACGAGACGCATCTGCATGCCTTCGGCACCGAGATGATCGGCAATGAGGGCGTGGGGACGCGGATGTATCTGCATACCTCGCCGGAATTCTCGATGAAGAAGCTCCTGGCAGCGGGCGAGCAGCGCATCGCAAGTCTCGGGCATGTCTGGAGAAATCGGGAGCGGAGCGCGCTGCATCACCCGGAATTCACGATGGCCGAATGGTACCGGGCGGGTGAGAGCTATGACGCGGTGATCGCGGATTGCGTGGCCCTGTGCCGGATCGCGGCGGAGATCGTGCAGACGAGGGTTTTACGGTTCCGCGGCAAGGCGTGCGACCCGCAGGCGGAGCCAGAGCGGATCGGGGTTCGTGAGGCGTTTCAACGGCTTGCGGGGATCGACCTGTTCGCGACGATGAATGCGGACGGGGAGACCGATGCCGAGGCGCTGGCCGCAGAGATGCGGCGGGTGGGGATTGCGGTGCCGGCGGATGCGACCTGGAGCCATCTGTTCAGCCGGATTCTGGTCGAAAGAGTCGAGCCAAATCTGGGGCTTGGGCGGTTGACGGTACTGGACGAGTATCCGGCGGCGGAGGCGGCGCTGGCGCGGCGGAAGCCGGGAGATCGGCGGGTTTCGGAGCGGTTCGAGCTCTATGCCTGTGGTGTGGAACTGGCGAACGGTTTCGGGGAATTGACCGA
>DASWWF010000375.1:0-4743 GCA_036401035.1 Devosia sp. | reverse complement strand
CGCCGTACCATATATGATACATAGGTTGCGTGGCAGGGTGACCAATGTACGAAGTGATCTTCTACAGGACCGCGACGGGAAACGAACCAGCGCTGGACTGGTTCAGGGCCCTGGAACCGGAGGAGCGCAAGATCGTCGGCTACGATCTCCGCGTGTTGCAATTCGGTTTTCCGATGGGAATGCCACTGTGCAAGTCGCTCGGAGATGGGCTCTGGGAGCTTCGGAGCACGCTGCCAAGGAAGATCGCCCGCGTCATCTTCTTCCTCGACGGACAGAAGTTCATCTTGGTCCACGGCTTCATCAAGAAGAGCCAGAAGACCCCGAAGGAGGAGCTGGCAACGGCGAAGATGCGGAAGAATTTGTACAGAACGGAATGAAGTGAGGCTGCCATGACGACGACAAAGCACCCCAACCACGGCACGTCGCTCGAAGAGGTTCTCCAGGAAGACGGAAACCTCGAAGGCGCAACGGCCTATGCCGTCAAGCGGGTGATCGCCTGGCAGCTGGAAGAGGAAATGGCCAAGCGCAAGCTGACCAAGACTGCCATGGCCAAGCTGATGGATACCAGCCGCAAGCAGCTCGACCGCGTACTGAGCCCGGACGATGGCAACGTGACGCTGGAAACCCTGCAGCGTGCCGCCAAGGCCGTCGGTCGCTCGATCAAGCTGGAGTTGGCCTGACGGTAGTCCTCTAGACCTGGCTCAGCCCGTATTCGAGATCCTTGAGCAGGTCGTCGGTATTCTCCAGCCCCACGGACAGCCGCAGGAGGCCGGGGGTCACGCCCGATTCCAGACGGGCTTCTTCGGTCAGCCGCTGGTGCGTCGTCGTCCGCGGGTGGGCGAGGATGGATTTGGCGTCGCCGAGATTGTTGGAGATGAGGATCACCGCCAGCGCGTTGCCGAGCTTGAAGGCGGCTTCCTGTCCGCCCTTCATCTCCCAGGCGACGAGCGTCGAGCCGGCGTTCATCTGGCGCTTGGCGAGCTCGTATTGCGGGTGCGAGGGGTGGTGCGGATAGAGGGTCCGCGCGATCTTGGGGTGGCTGGCGAGGAAGTCGGCGATCCTGGTCGCGCTCTCGGTCATCTGGCGGACGCGGAGCGGGAGGGTTTCGAGGCTCTTGAGCAGAATCCAGGCGTTGAAGGCCGAGAGCGTGGCGCCGGTCTGGCGGAGGAGGGTGTGCACCTCGCCGGTGATCAGCTCCTTGCTGCCCAGCACGACGCCGCCCAGCACGCGGCCCTGGCCGTCGATGTGCTTGGTGGCCGAGTAGGTGACGAGGTCGGCGCCCAGCGCCAGCGGCTTCTGGTACATGGCGGTGGCAAAGACGTTGTCGACGACGAGTTTGGCGCCGCCCGCATGGGCGATGTCGGCCACCGCCCTGATGTCGACGAGTTCGAGCGTCGGGTTGGTCGGCGTCTCGATGAACACCAGCCTGGTGTTCTTGCGCATCGCCTTGGCGAAGTTCTCGGGATCGCGGCCGTCGACCAGGGTCGACTCGACGCCCCAGCGCGGCATGAAATCTTCGATGACATAGCGGCAGCCGCCGAAGAGCTGCAGCGAGGCGACGATGTGGTCGCCGGCGCGCACCTGGCTCATCACCGCGTTGGTGACGGCGGCCATGCCGGAGGCGAAGCCGCGCGCGTCTTCGGCGCCTTCGAGCAGCGCCATGCGCGCCTGGAACATGTCGACGGTCGGGTTGGCGAAGCGCGAATAGTTGTGGCCGGCGATCTCGCCCTTGAACAGGCCCTCGGCGTGCTCGGAGCTGGGATAGGAATAGCCCGAGGTGAGAAACAGCGCCTCGCTGGTCTCGTTGAACGGGCTGCGCATGGTCCCCCCATGCACCAGAAGGGTCTCGGGAGACCGGTTCCTGGGGTCGTTGAGCGGATTGTTCGACTTCGACATGGGACGCTCCAAACAAAAAAGGCCGGCACAAAATGTGGCCAGCCCTTTGGTCGCCTTTAGCAAGTTATTTAAAGTGGCTGCAAGCGGACCGGCCAAATCACCACTGGAACGGGGTATAATCCCGCTTGCGGCTTGGCGTCAATTGCGCGGGTTGCTACGGAGAGGCCGGTATGGGGCGCGAGCGGGGTACGATGGCAGATACGGAGCTTTGGGCGAGCGGGGTCTTCCCGGCGCGCTTCATCGAGCGGCTGGCCAAGGGAGGCGCCATCATGGCGCCGCCGTTCGACGCCGACCAGGTGCAGCCGGCGAGCCTCGACCTGCGGCTGGGCGATGTCGCCTATCGCATCCGCGCCAGCTTCCTGCCCGGCCCGGACTATACGGTAGCCGAGCGCATCGAGAGCCTGACGCTCCATGAACTGGACCTGACCGGGGGTGCGGTGCTCGAACGCGGCTGCGTCTATCTGGTGCCGCTGCAGGAAAGCCTCGACCTGCCGGACTCGGTGAGCGCCGGCGCCAATCCCAAGAGTTCAACCGGCCGGCTCGACGTCTTCACCCGGGTGATCGGCGACAAGGCGCGCGGCTTCGATACGCTGCCGGCCGGGTACAAGGGCAAGCTCTATCTCGAGATCAGCCCGCGGACCTTCCCGGTGCGTGTGCGGACCGGCTCGCGGCTGAGCCAGATGCGCTTCCGCGTCGGCGATACGCGGCTCTCGGTGGCCGAACACCGTACGCTGCACACAGTCGAGACGCTGGTATTCGACGCCAACGAGGAAGTCGGGGAGGGCGTGGCCCTGTCGATCGATCTCAAGGGCGAGGGCCGCAACGGCCTGATCGGCTTCCGCTCCAAGCGGCACACGCCGGTGATCGACATGGACAAGAAGGACGCGCTCGACGTCCTCGACTACTGGGAGCCGCTGGTCAATCGCGGCGACGAGATGTTCATCCTCGATCCCGACGAGTTCTACATCCTCGTTTCGCGCGAGAGCGTGCATGTGCCGCCGGCCTATGCGGCCGAGATGGTGCCGTTCGACCCGCTGGTGGGCGAATTCCGCGTCCACTATGCGGGCTTTTTCGACCCCGGCTTCGGCCACTCCGCCGCCGGTGGCTCGGGCAGCCGCGCCGTGCTCGAAGTCCGCAGCCGCGAGGTGCCGTTCCTGCTCGGCCACGGCCAGACCATCGGCCGGCTGATCTACGAACGGCTCTCGGAGGCCCCCGACCGGCTCTATGGCGCCGGGCTTGGATCGAACTACCAGGCCCAGACGCTGAAGCTCTCCAAACACTTCCGGCCCTACGCCGTATAACCGGTCATGCCCGAAGTGCTGGAGGGCCAGGGCAAATGGTGACGGTTCGCTAACCACGCTGCCGGATTGACCGGTTGAGGAACGCCGGCGCCCGGTTGCTCGGCGGGCCGGCGATCTACTTTGATCGGCCTGAAGATTTTCGTCGAACAGGGACAGTGGAGGACGCCCGCGCCCCGCCGATGACTCGCGGGCGGTTCGAGCAATTTGCCTAAAATACAACAATTCTTCACCGCTCGCCGCGCAGACTGCCAGACGGTCTTTTGGGAGAGACTCCTGTGTTCAAGCGTCTAGCACAGATGCTGCGGTCCGAGCGCGAGCTGGCGCCCGAGATACGCCTGCAACTGGTCGATGGTCTCTACTATCCGTTCGCCTCGCTGATCGCGGGTGCGCTGGCCGGCATTTTCATTGCGGTGACGGTGACCATCCTCGCCGAAAACCTGCTGCTTGAAGTGCTCGCCGATATCGCGGTGGCCGTGGCGCTGGTGCGCATTGCCGTCGGCCTCAAATACATCTCCCGCAAGAAGCCGGCCGATGCCGGCAATGTCCGCTTCTGGGAACTGGCCTATGCCATCCCCGCCGGCCTCTATTCGCTGCTGCTCGGCACGCTGGCGCTGGTCGCGGTCAACACCTCCGACGACACCACGCTGCACCTGATGCTGGTGGCGCTCGCCACCGGCTTTGCCTCGAGCATCACCGGCCGCAATGCCGGCCGCCCGAAAATCGCGCTGGCGCAGCTCTACCTCGCTGCCGCGCCGATGTGCCTTGGCCTCGTGGTCAACTCGAGCACCTTCTACCAGGTGATCGGCTGCGCCCTCTTTGTCTTCATGTTCGGCATGACCGACATCACCGTTTCGGTGCGCAACACCATTGTCGGGGCGCTCGAAACCAAGCGCAAGAATGTCGAGCTCGCCAGCTCCTACAAGGAACAGGCGCATCTCTTCGACGCGGCGCTCAACAACATGTCGCATGGACTTGGCATGTTCGATGCCGCCGGGCACCTGCTGGTCTGGAACCATAAGCTCACCGCCATCCTCGCCTGCGCCGATACGACCTTCGAACCCGGCATGCCGCTCGAAGCGTTCCTCGCCCGTCTCGCCGAAACGCAGCGCGCCGTGGACGTGCGTGGGCCGCTGGTCGAGACCATCCGCCACTGCATCGGCTCGGGCAACGCGCCGCAGCGCTTCGTCAAGCTCAGCGATGCGCGGGTTGCTGCCGTGTCGTGCCAGAGCATGGACAACGGCAATGTGGTGATCGTTTTCGAGGATGTGACCGAGCAGGCCAAGGCGCACGAGCGCATCGAGCAGCTCGCCTGGACCGACGAACTGACCGGGCTGATGAACCGCGCTTCGTTCAAGGAAGTGTTCCGCAAGGCGCTCGAAGTGCTGCCGGCCGACAACGAGCTGGCGCTGCACCTTATCGACCTCGACCATTTCAAGTCGGTCAACGACACGCTGGGCCACCCGATCGGCGACCTGCTGCTGGTGGCGGTGTCCGACCGCATCAAGCAGGTCTGCGCCGATGTCTCCCACATCGCGCGGCTGGGCGG
>DASWWF010000374.1:0-2814 GCA_036401035.1 Devosia sp. | reverse complement strand
TGCGCCGGTGGGCAGTGCCCTGTTCGAAGGGTTCGGCTTTTTCGCCATCGGCATCGGCACCATGCTGATCCCGGTGCTGGTGCTGGTCGCCATCGTGCCGCTGCGCCCGGCCGCGCCCGAGCCGCAGGGCGAGCGGGCGCTGTTCGCCGTTGCCCGTGCGGTGTGGCTGCCCGGCCTGGGGCTGGCCTTTGCCAGCCTCGGCTTTGGGGCGATTGCGTCTTTTGCGGTGCTGCTTTTCGTTGAGCGGGGTTGGGAGCCGGCCTGGCTCTCCTTCACCAGCTTCGCCGTCTTCTTCCTCGCCGCCCGCCTGCTGCTGGGGCATCTCGCCGACCAGATCGGCGGGGCGCGCGTGGCCATCCTCTTTGCCGGCGTCGAGGCGCTGGGGCTGGCGCTGATCTGGCTCTCGCCCTGGCCCGCCCTCGGCTTTCTCGGCGCCGGCCTCGTCGGCTGTGGCTATTCGCTGGTCTATCCGGCGCTCGGGCTCGAATCGGTGCGCCGCGCCCCGCCGCAAAGCCGGGGCCTCGCGATCGGGGTCTATACGGCGTTTCTCGATGTCGCTCTGGGGGTGCTGAGCCCGCTGCTCGGCATTCTGGCGACCGGCGCGGGCCTCGGCTCGGTCTTCCTCGCCAGCGCCGTGATCGTCGCCCTCGCCATCCCGGTCGCCTGGCGGCTGATGGCGCGCTGAACTCAGTCCTGCGCGTACATCACCATGCCGCTATTGTGCAGCACGCCGTCGATGAAATCGCCGGAATCCACATAGCCGGTGTCGTCGCGATATTCGATGTGGTCGCCCTCGATCCAGTAGCTGCCCTGGTAGGCGACATCGAGATGGCCGCGGGCCTCGATATAGCGGCCGGTGGGCAGCAGCAGCTGGCGGACTTCGCTGTCCGGGGTGATCCAGAGGCCGGTGTAGTCGCGATTGGTCATGGCATGATCTCCTCTCTGTGCTTGGGCCGGGGCGGTGAAGGTCACCGCGCCGACAAGGGTGAGTGCCGCGACGAGCAGCGCCGCGGCCATGAGCCGCCTAGCCATTCATCGACCGGCGCGGCCGGCTCGTGGGCTGGGTGCGGAGGCTGCCGATAAAACCGATCATCGAGAGGACGAGGCTGCGGGCCCGGGTGAGAAGAGTGGTCATTTGATTGTCCTCGCTTTCTGCGTCTTTGGGGTGGTCGCTTGGTGCCCGTGCAATATCGGGGACCGACGCCCGGAAGCGGTAGATCGATAGTCCAGGATGATTGCACAATTCTCCACGAGACGCGGAATTCTGGTGACAGAGGTGACCGCTCCCTTTATCTAGAAGTCACGGAATTCAAAGGAAAGTTCAGGACAATCGCCATGAACACCATCCAGACTCTTGCCGCCGAGATTGCACAGACCGCACCAGAAGACGGTATTCATGCAACGCGGATCGACGGCGTGCAGCTCGTTCGCCTCTCGCACACGTCCGAGCCCATGCCGGGCGTCATGCAACCGGCGCTCTGCATCGTGGCGCAGGGGCGCAAGCAGGTGATCGCCGGCGACCGTCTCCTCACCTACGATGCCAACCGCTTCCTCATCATCACGCTCGATACCCCGGTGGTGGGCCAGGTGGTCGAGGCCTCGCCCGAAGAACCCTATCTCTGTCTGAAGCTCGATCTCGACCCGGCCGATATCTCGGCCCTCTTGATCGAAACCGGCGGCATCAGCGCCGCCGCGGCCGAGTCTGAGCCGAGCCTCGATCTCAGCGACGTCTCCTCCGACCTGCTCGATGCGGCGGTGCGGCTGGTGCGGCTGCTGCGCAAGCCCGAGGACATCGCGGTGCTGGCCCCCATGGTCAAGCGCGAGATCCTCTACCGCCTGCTGCGCTCGGACCAGGCCACGCGCCTGCAGCAGATCGCCGTCGCCGAAAGCCGCATGCAGCAGGTCAACCGCGCCATCGGCTGGATCAAGCGCAATTTCCGCGAGGGCTTTTCCATCGAGGCCGTCGCCGACGAAGCCCGCATGAGCCCCTCGGCGCTGCACCTGCACTTCAAGGCCGTCACCGCCATGAGCCCGCTGCAATACCAGAAGCAGCTCCGCCTGCAGGAAGCCCGCCGCCTGATGCTGGCCGAAGCCGTGGATGCCGCCAGCGCCGGCTATCGCGTCGGCTACGACAGCGCCAGCCAGTTCAGCCGCGAATACGCGCGCCTCTTCGGCGCCCCACCCCTCCGCGACGTCGCCCGGCTGAAATCCGGCGACCTGCTGGCCGCCGCGGGCTGAGGCGCGACGGCGTGCTATTACCACTTTCGCGAAAGTGGTAATAGCAGCGGTGGGGTAACCCCGGCCTGTGTCCCACCGGACACACCCGTTTGCCACTCGGCTTAAGCTCACATAAACCGGCCACAATTAGCCTCGATAGGCCTGAGGGACCGCACGGGGTAAGGCCGGAAATCTGGCGCCGTGAGACGGTTGGATTGCTGCGGCGTCCCGGTTCCGTTTGAGGTAAGCTCACGGAGTGTCGGACGCGATGCGCAAGAAGAATGCCGGGGCCCTCTTTATGGATTTTCACGTTTCGCCGGACGATCGCGTCGGGGCAGTCCCCAAAAAGACGCGCGGCAAGGCCCAAAAGCCCGCGCCGGCGAACAAGAAGGCTCCGAAGTCGCCGCGCAACCAGCGGCAGGAGCCGCGCATCGGCCGCATCGATTCGGTCTATGACGACACCCCCTCGATCGACGACGATTATGAGGATCCGCGCGCCCGGCGCCGGGTCAAGAAGGTCAAGAAGACCCGCGGCGGCCGTGAACGGAAGCCCCTGACCTTCGGCCGTATCCTGTGGAAGCTGTTTTCGTGGCTCCT
>DASWWF010000373.1:0-6173 GCA_036401035.1 Devosia sp. | reverse complement strand
CGCGCCATCCGCGAGGAAGCGCAGCGCGAAGAAGAGCGCCGTGCCGCCGAAGCCGCGGCCCAGGCCGCCGCTGCTGCAGCACCCGCTGCTGCCGCCCCGGCGCCGCAGGCCGAACCCGAGCGTCCGGCGCGTGCCGCCGAGCCCGCTCCGGCCCGTACCGGCGACCGTCCGCCGTTCCGCTCCGATCGTCCCGGTGGCGACTCCCGTGGTCCGCGTCCTGGCGGTCCGGGTGCCCGTCCGGGCGACCGCCCGCCATTCCGCTCGGATCGTCCGGGTGGCACCGATAGCCGCGGTCCGCGTCCTGCCGGTGTCGGTGGTGCGCGTCCGCCCTTTGGAGCGCGTGGCCCCGCTCCAATTCCCAATGCACCGCCGCCGCCGCCTTCCGAGGCCGATGGCCGCAAGACCCGCTCGGTACCGCCTTCGGGCAACCGTCCGATGGTCAGCGCCACCGAACTCGAGAATGCCCGCCGCAGCGCCCGCGCCACGCCCGAACGTCCGACCCGCAAGGCCGGCGAAGAGAACACGTTCGCGCGCAGCCGCCTGACCGTTTCCAATGCCGGCTCGGAGTCCGACCGTGACAAGGGGCCGTCGCTGGCGGCCATGCGTCGCCGTCGTGACAAGAAGATGGGCCGCAACCAGCAGCAGGCGCCCAAGCTCAGCCGCGAAGTGACCATTCCGGAAGCCATCACGGTGCAGGAACTGGCCAACCGCATGGCCGAGCGTTCGGTCGACGTGATCAAGATCCTCATGGCCCAGGGGCAGATGGTCAAGATCACTGATATTCTCGACAGCGACACGGCCGAACTGATCGCCACCGAACTCGGCCACACCGTCAAGCGCGTCAGCGATGCCGACGTGGAAGAGGGCCTGTTCGATCTGCCGTCCGACGACAAGGCCGAGGATCTGACCGATCGTGCGCCGGTCGTGACCATCATGGGTCACGTCGACCACGGCAAGACCTCGCTGCTCGACGCCATTCGCGAAGCCAATGTGGTCTCGGGTGAAGCCGGTGGCATCACTCAGCATATCGGCGCCTATCAGGTCGAAAAGAACGGCGCCAAGATCACCTTCCTCGATACCCCGGGCCACGAGGCGTTCACCGCCATGCGTGCCCGCGGCGCCCAGGCGACCGATATCGCGGTTCTGGTGGTGGCGGCCGATGACGGCGTGATGCCGCAGACGATCGAATCCATCAAGCACGCCAAGGCGGCTGGTGTTCCGATCATCGTGGCCATCAACAAGATGGACAAGCACGATGCCGACCCGATGCGGGTCCGCACCGAGCTGCTGCAGCACGAAGTGTTCGTCGAATCCATGGGCGGCGAAGTGCTCGACGTCGAGGTGTCGGCCAAGACCGGCGCCGGTCTCGACAAGCTGCTCGAAACCATCCTGCTGCAGTCCGAAGTGCTCGAACTCAAGGTGGCCCGCGACGGGCGCGCCGAGGGTCTGGTCATCGAAGCCAAGCTCGATCGCGGCCGCGGTGCGGTGGCGACGGTGCTGGTGCAGCGCGGCACTCTGGCCATCGGCGACATCGTCGTCGCCGGCACCGAGTTTGCCCGCGTCCGCGCGCTGATCAACGACAAGGGCGAGCAGGTCAAGGAAGCCGGTCCGTCCGTTCCGGTCGAAGTGCTGGGCTTTACCGGCGTTCCGAACGCCGGCGACCGCTTCTCGGTGGTCGAGAGCGAAGCCCGTGCCCGTGAAGTCACCGAATACCGCCAGCGCGCCATCCGCGAGAAGGTGGAAGGCGGCGGCGCCACCAGCCTCGAGCAGATGATGAATCAGCTCAAGGCCTCGGGCATCGCCAAGTTCCCGCTGATCATCAAGGGCGACGTGCAGGGTTCAGTCGAAGCCATCAACGCTTCGCTCAACAAGCTCTCGACCGACGAAGTGTCGGCGCAGATCCTGATGAGCGGCGTGGGCGGCATCACCGAGTCCGACGTGACGCTGGCGACGGCCTCCAAGGCCATCATCATCGGCTTCAACGTCCGCGCCAACAGCCAGGCCAACGACCTGGCTCGTCGCGACGGCATCGAAATCCGCTACTACAATATCATCTACGACCTCGTGGATGACGTGAGGCAGGCAATGTCGGGCCTGCTCAAGCCGGAACGGCGCGAAACCTTCATCGGCTACGCCTCGATCAAGGAAGTCTTCCAGATCACCAAGGTCGGCAAGGTTGCCGGCTGCCAGGTCACCGAAGGCATCGTCGAACGCGGCGCCGGTGTGCGCCTGCTGCGCGACGACGTCGTCATCCACGAAGGCAAGCTCAAGACGCTCAAGCGCTTCAAGGACGAGGTCAAGGAAGTCCCGGTCGGCCAGGAATGCGGCATGGCCTTCGAGAACTACGAAGACATCCGCCCCGGCGACGTCATCGAATGCTTCCGCGTCGAGCAGATCACCCGCTCGCTGTAAGCGACGGTCATCGAACGAGAAAACCCCCGCTTCGGCGGGGGTTTTTGTTTGTACCTAGCGCAGCGCGCCCGTTTGCCAGAGGGTTACCCGCAGACCGCCGTGGAGGACGGGTGGGCCGGGGGGCAGGAGCGGCAACCCCGTTTGTTTGGCGAGGCCGGGGTCGGTGGTGATGAGGGCGACGCGCCAGCCTTTGAAGCGCTGTTTCATCACCTTGCCGAATTGGGCGTAGAGCGCCTGCAGGGCGCTCTTGTCGCCGATGCGGGTACCGTAGGGCGGATTGATGATGACGAGGCCCGGCGGACCGTCGGGCGGCGTCAGGTCGGCAATGTCCAATTGGGTGAACGTGGTGATTCCCGAAACGCCGGCGCGCTCGGCATTCTCGCGGCTCATGCCCACGGCGCCGGCATCGCGGTCGCTGCCGTGGAAGCGGAGATCCGTCGCAGTGGCGGCACCCGAGGCTTTCAGCGCCTGCCAGGCGGCGGCGTCGAAACCGACGAGCTGTTCGAAGGCGAAGCTGCGGCTGCGGCCCGGCTTGAGGCCGGTGGCGATCTCGGCGGCTTCGATCACGAAGGTGCCGGAACCGCACATCGGGTCGAGCACCGGCTCGGTGCCCCGAAAACCGCATTGGCGAAGGAACAGCGAGGCCATGGTCTCGCGCATCGGGGCGCGGTTGACCGCTTCCTTGTGACCGCGCTTGTGCAGGGACTCTCCGGACGTATCGATCGAGATGGTGGCGAGGTCGTCCTCGATCCGCACCATGACGCGAACATCGGCGTCGTCCCGGATCGGTGCGCCCAGTTCTTCCCGGATGGCGGTCGCGACACGCTGGGCGGCGGCACCAGCGTGATAGATCTTGGATTTCCGGCAGGTCGCTTCGACCACAACCGGCACGTCAGCGCGCAAGAACTCGCCCCACGGCACTTTGCGCGCCCGCTTGTCGAGCTGGGCCAGGTGCATGGCCCGGAAACTGGCGATGCGGACAAGGACGCGGGTCGGCCCGCGCAATTCGAGATTGGCGCGCCAGACATCGGCCCAGCCGCCGGTGAGCGCCACGCCGCCTTCGACCAGCCTGGCATCGGCAAGGCCGCGCTCGACCGCCTCGGCATGCAGGGCGGGTTCGAGCCCGGGCGTGGCGACGAGAAAGATCTCGAAGGGGGTTGTGTCGGTCATCCCGGCCTCAATAGCCGCTGCCTGAACGAATGGCGAGGTGCACGAGGGTGCAACCGGGGTCCATATTGTGCCATTGAGACAATCCGCAGGCCGCGCCCGGCCGCGACAGGAGTGGCCAAATGGCGCGTGGACCGATGGGTGGAGGACGGCGGGGCATGAACGGCCCCGACATCCCCGACACTCTGCCCTTCGACAAGGGCGCCAGATTGAAGACCATCCGCCATCTTGGGCGGCTCTTCGCCCAGATGTGGCACACCAGCCCCTGGATGATGTCGCTCAGCATGGTGCTGCGCATTCTGGTCGCCGTGCTGCCGCCGCTGCTGCTGCTGATCACCAAATTCGTGCTCGACGAGGTGGCGCATCAGGCCAGCCTGCCATCGCCGGGGCCGGAACTCGCCGATTGGTGGCAGAGCGGCCGGCTCAACACCCTGGCGCTGCTGCTCGGCACCGAGTTCCTGCTGGTTTTTGGCCGCGACATCGCCAACCGCGCCATCAATGTGGTCGACTCGATCCTGGGCGAGAAACACTCCAATGCAGTGAGCCTCGAGCTCATGCAGCATGCCAACAAGCTCGATCTGAAGCATTTCGAGCAGTCGGAGTATCAGGACAAGCTGGAACGGGCGCGGCGGCAGGCTTCGTCACGCTCGACGGTGCTCTCGCAGGTCTTCGGGCAGGGGCAGGCGATCATCACGGCAGTATCGCTGGCGGCGGGGCTGCTGATTTACGCGCCGTTCCTCATCGTGCTGATGATCGTTTCGCTGGTGCCGGCGGTGTGGGGCGAACTGCGCTTCAACCGCCTCGCCTACTGGATCAGCCACAACCGCTCGCCCGAGCGCCGGCAGCTCGAATATCTCCGCCAGATCGGCGCCAGCGCCGACAGTGCCAAGGAGGTCAAGCTCTTTGGGCTGGGGCATTTCCTCTCGAGCCGCTTCGAGACGCTGAGTCGGCAGATCCTCAAGGAAAACACCACCCTGTCGGTGACCCGCGCCTGGCAGACTGGCGCCCTGGCGGTGATCTCGACGCTCGCCTATTACGGCGCCTATGCCTATGTGGTCTGGCGCACGCTGCATGGCGACTTTTCCATCGGCGACCTGTTCTTCCTCGCCTCGTCCTTCGCCCAGCTCAACGGCTTCCTGCAGCAGATCCTGATCGGCTTTACCCAGATCGCAGGGCAGAGCCTCTATCTCGACGACCTGTTCTCGTTCTTCGAGATCACCCCGACCATCCTCGAGCCGGAAGCGCCGAAGCCGTTTCCGGCGCCCCTCAAGCAGGGCATCACCTTCGAAAATGTCGGCTTCCGCTATCCGGGCTCGGAGGTCTGGGCGGTGCGGAACCTCTCGTTCACCGCCCCGGCCGGCGAGACGCTGGCGCTGGTGGGTGAGAACGGGGCAGGCAAGACCACCATCGTCAAGCTGATGACCCGGCTCTACGACCCGGACGAGGGCCGTGTCCTGATCGACGGCGTCGATTTGAAGGATTTCGCCACCGCCGACCTGCGCCAGCATATCGGCGTCATCTTCCAGGATTTCCTGCGCTACAGCTTCTCGGCCGCCGACAATATCGCGGTCGGCCAGATCGAGGCCTCCGCCGACCGCGAGCGGATCGTCAGGAGCGCCGAGCAGAGCCTTGCCGATCCGGTGATCCGCAAGCTGCCCGAGGGTTACGATCAGATGCTGGGCCGCGTCTTCGCCAAGGGGCATGACCTCTCGGGTGGCGAGTGGCAGAAGATCGCCATTGCCCGCGCCTATATGCGCAACGCCGAGATCATCATCCTCGATGAGCCGACGGCGGCGCTCGACGCCCGGGCCGAGGCCGAGGTGTTCCAGCGCTTCAAGAATCTCGCCGAGGGCACCACGGCGGTGCTGATTTCGCACCGCTTCTCGACCGTCCGCATGGCCGATCGCATCATCGTGCTGGCCGAGGGCCACGTGGTGGAGTCGGGCACACATGAAGAGCTGATGACCCAGAGCGGGCGCTATGCGGAGCTTTTCGAGCTGCAGGCAGCCGGCTACCGCTAGGCCCGCACCACCCGCTCGCGCCGCCGGAACGGCAGCATCAGGAAGCGGACGAGGCCAGAGGTGACGAGATAGCCGAGGAGGAAGCCGCCGCCCCCATAGGCGAGGCCCTCCGGTGTCACCGGAACCGCCGGCTGGAAATTCTCGAGCGCCCGGCCGCCGATCTCGGTGTCCATGAACTGCGGCAGCATGGTGAGTCGCGCCACGGCGTCGGCGCCCCGTATGCGCTCCAGCATGGCGCTGAGTTCGGTGTAGCGGTCAAAGGTGTGCTGCATGGAAACGCCGCGGCCCTGCAGGAAATCGTCCGAGGCGGCAGCATAGCGGCCCAGCGCCGTCTCGCGCGTCATGCCGGCGGCCGTCGCGGCGGCGTCGAATTCGGCGGTGACGATCCGCAGTTCATCCACCGCGCCGCCAAGGCGCTGGGTGTATTGCTGGGCATATTCGGGGAACTGGCTGAGGACGAGCCCGAGGCCGAGGCCGCCAATGATGCTCAGGGTCCTGCGCATGCTGCCTCCCTCTCGTTGACCAGATAGCTGGGGTCGGTCAGGCGCCGAGTCAACGGCATGGGGTTCTGCC
>DASWWF010000372.1:0-3605 GCA_036401035.1 Devosia sp. | reverse complement strand
TTGTCGCGTAAAGCGGTGAACGCGGCGCGCGCGGTCTCGGCATCCTGGAACAGCGCCAGGATGAAATTGCCCTGGCTAGGCGGCACCTGGATGGCGTTCGAGGCCAGCGACTTGCTCAACCAGTCGCGCCAGATGGCGTTGTGCTCGCGTAGCTTCGCCGTGAACGCCGTATCCCGCGCTGCCGCAGCGGCCACAGCCTGCGCCGAGAGCGTGACGTTGAACGGCCCGCGAATGCGATGCACGGCGTCGACGATATGCGGCGGACCATACATCCAGCCAACCCGCTCGCCGGCAATGCCCATCTTCGAGAAGGTGCGGACCATGACGACATTCTCGGCCGCATCCACGAGGTCGATGCCGACGGTATAGTCGTCCGCCGTCACATATTCGGCGTAGGCGCTGTCGATGACAAAGAGGATTTCCGGCCTGAGCCCGGCATGCAGGCGGCGCAGCTCGTCGGCGCCGAGATAGGTGCCGGTCGGGTTGTTCGGGTTAGCGAGGAAGACGATCCGTGTCTTCGGCGTCACCGCGCGGAGGATGGCGTCGACATCGGCACGGTAGTCCGTCTCGGGCGCCATCACGATCTCGGCCGAGGCGCCGCGGGTGATGATCGGATAGACGTTGAAGCCGTATTGGCTCATCACGGCCTCGTCGCCCTCGCCGAGATACACCTGCGAGAGCAGATGCAGGATGTCGTCGGAACCGAAGCCGCAGACGATCCGGTCGGGATCGAGGCCATGCACCTCGCCCAGCGCCTCGCGCAGCAGCCGCGACGAGCCCTCGGGATAGATGTGGAGCCTGTCCGCCACCGTCCGATAGGCCTCGATGGCCTTGGGGCTGGCGCCGAGCGGGCTCTCATTGGCCGAGAGCTTGACCAGCGTCACCCCCGCCGGAACGTCGGAGCGACCCGGCACATAAGGCGCGATCTTCAAGATGCCGGGTTGCGGCTGCGGGCGGGTGGGCGTGTCGGTCATTTGTCCGGAAAAGGCTGGAAAACCGCGGCGGACCATAGAGAAAGGCCGTACCGAACGCAAAGCCTAGATGTCTCGGGGAATTTGCATGGCCGCCTGGGGCGAGAGCGCGGGAACGCGAACGAAGCGCTCGGTCTTTTTCCGCCGCGGCACGGCGGGGAACAGCTCCTTGCGCGCCGACACCACCATCACGCCCGAAAACATCGGCATGATGATCCGCCCCACGCGCTCGAAGAGCCGCGTCGATTTGAGCACGAGGCTGCGCTGGCTGGGCGGGAGGTAGAGTGCGTCGCGCCAGTGCTCGGGGATGAAGCTGTGGTCGCGTAAGAGCCGCTCCATCTGCGAACGGCTATAGGGATGGCCGTCGCCGAAGGGCGTATTGTCGGTGCGAGCCCAGATCCCCTGCCGCCGCGGCACCACGACCACCAGCCGGGCGTTCGGCGCCGCCACGCGCCAGAGTTCGCGCATCAGTTCTTCGGCGTCGGCGATGTGCTCAAAGGCGTGCACCGCGATGATGAGATCCACCGCCGCATCGGTGAGCGGCATTTCCAGCGGATCGCAGAGCACGGTGTGTGACGGCCCCTCGCGCGGCCATGCCGAGGCGCCCTGCCGGGCCGGCATGAAGGCCAGCACCCGCTCGGCCTTGTCGAGGGCAAAGCGCAGATAGGGCGTGGCGAAACCGAGGCCCAGCACGCGCTGGCCGCGCACATTGCCGCTCAGCCGGATCACCTCCTCGCGCACCAGGGCGCGGGAAATCTTGCCCAGCGGCGACTTGTAGAACCCGATGAGACGCGTGACGTCCGTGCTCATGCGTTCCCCATTGGAATTGTCGCTGCTCTCACTTTAGAGTCTGCCCGCTTGCGTCGGGCTTGTCACGCCCGCGCCAACTTCTGGAGTGCGACAATTGGCCTTGCTCATCGACATCTTCCTGTGCCGGACCGACAACTATGGATATCTTGTGCACGATGTCGACAGCGGCAAGACCGCCGCGATCGATGCCCCCGACGCCAAGGCGGTCAAGGCCGCGCTCGAGCGGCGCGGCTGGGACCTTTCGGACATCTTCATCACCCACCACCACACCGACCATGTCGAGGGCATCCCGGCGCTCAAGCGCGAGTTCAACTGCATGGTGCATGGGCCGCGCGCCGAGGCCGAAAAGATCCTCGGGCTCGATATGCTGCTGAGCGGTTCGTCCACGGTGCAACTGGGCAATACCAATTTCCTCGTCATCGAGGCGCCCGGCCATACGCTGGGGCACATCGTCTTCTACGAACCGGTCGGCGGGCACCTCTTTTCCGGCGACGCGCTGTTTTCGATGGGCGTGGGGCGCATGTTCGAAGGCAAGCCCGGTCCGATGTGGCTGGCATTGGAGGAATTGCGCGAGCTGCCCGATGAGACGCTGCTCTATTGCGGGCATGAATACACGGTCGATAACGCCCGCTTCGCCCAGAGCCTCGATCCGCGCAACCCGGCGCTCAATATCCGCGCCGCCGAGGTCAAGCGCATGCGCGAAAACGGCCAGTTCACCATCCCGGTGAGTCTGGGGATGGAGAAGCGCACCAACCCCTTCCTCCGCGCCGACGAGCCGGTGCTGGCCAAGGCCATGAACCTGCCGCCGGACACCGCACCCGAAGTGGTGTTTGCTGCGCTGCGCCGGGCCAAGGACGACTTCAAGTAGGTCGGGGCGCCGTGCCGGAATTAACCGTTTCCCCACGCGCCGGGGCAAAAGGTTAACAAATCCTTGCAACCTGGCACGGCGGTTGCGACGTATCCTGTAAGAGCCCGGGACAACCTGTCCCAAAATGACACAAACGGCTCGGTTTGACACAGGACGGCGCCGAAATGACCCAGTTCAAGACGATCGAGCTCCCCCGCGACGCCTATTCCAGCGCGCGCACGCCGCTCCGCCGCTACGCCCCACCCGCCGAGCTGCTCTCGCAGATGCTGCAGCAGCGCCAGCCCGCGTCGGGTGCCGCGCGGGCGGCCGAAGCCGCTGCGTCGGATGCCTATGCCTATACCGCCAGGGCCGCCGTGCTGCGGATGCCGGCGGGCTATCGCAAGACCGTGGTGGTCTAGGGGGCGCGAACGCCCCCCAAAGTGGCTAGGCCATCGTCACGTCGCGGCCGGCGCTGGTGATCGAGACGGTGAAGCCGGCGACCACGTCGAAGATCGTCATCATCATCAGGATGAAGAACACCGAACTGGCGGCAGCGCCGACCAAGAGGAATTCGATCAGGCAGACGACAAAGAGCACGGTCGAGAGCATGTGCTCGACCACCGAAGTTCGGCCCGTATTGGTCGACTTCAGAACCTCGAAGAAGAGGCAGACCAGCGCCACGACCAGCATCAAGTCACCGGCAGTAAGGGACCACGGCTGGCCCGAGACCATATTGATGCTGAACACGGGATTGGCCCAGCCCGCCGGGTTGCCGCCCATGAAGATGAAGGCCACGAGGTTATAGATGATGAACGGGATCAGCAGCAGTGGCGGGATGAACGGCGACCGGCTCGGGCGGCGCTCCGGTGGAATGAATACGGTGCTGTCTGACATGGTGGCCTCCGGTTGAGTGGCCGGAGCATGCCAAAGAAGCCGTTGCACCGCTAGAGGTGGGCGTGAGTTGCCCTGCGCCCCCT
>DASWWF010000371.1:0-2244 GCA_036401035.1 Devosia sp. | reverse complement strand
AAGTCAATGCCGGTTTCAGGAACTGGCGTCGTCCTTCTTGAACAGCTTCTTGAGCATGTCCGCCATCGGTCCCGTCTCCGGCACCTTGGCCTGCGGCGGCTTCGGCCGGGCGGCCGCGACATGCGACTGGCCGGCCGCCTTCGGCCGGGTCGGATCGGCAGTCGGCGGCCGCTGCGGGCGCTCGGCCCCGTCGCCGTTGATCGCCAGCGCCAGCTTGTTCATCAGGCCATTGTCGTCGCCGCGCACGATCATGCCGGCATTGTCGGCCAGCGCATCGAGCAGCGGATTGAGCCATTCGGCGTCGGCCTTGGAGAAGTCGCCCAGCACCCAGGGCATCACCCGGTCCTTGTGGCCGGGGTGGCCGATGCCGAGGCGGATGCGGCGATAGTCGGCGCCGATCTGCGGGTCGATCGAGCGCAGGCCATTGTGGCCCCCGGCGCCACCGCCGCGCTTCACCCGCACCTTGCCGGGCACGAGATCGAGCTCGTCATAGAGCACGGTCACGTCGGCGGGGCCGAGCTTATAGAAATTGGCCACCGCCTGGACGCTGTCGCCCGAGGCATTCATGAAGGTCTGCGGCTTGAGGATCAGCACGCGCTCGCCCTCGATCTGACCTTCCGAAATCAGACCCTGGAACTTCTCGCGAAAGCCGGGAAAGCCATGGCGGCGCGCGATCGCGTCCGCAGCCATGAAGCCGATATTGTGGCGGTTGTTGCGATACTTTTCGCCGGGATTGCCGAGACCGACCAGGAGATGCATCGCGTCTTCTCCGAAAAGAAAAGGGGTGGGCCGTGGCCCACCCCCGAATGGGCATAGACCGAAGGATTATTCCTTCTTGGCGTCGGCGGCAGCCGGAACAGCCTCAGCGGCAGCCGGGGCGGCGTCTTCTTCAGCGCGCAGGCCCGACGGCGCGACGATGGTCGCGATGGTCACGTCCGCTTCGTGGCTGTGGTCGGAAGCGCCAGCCGGCAGCTTGATCGAGGAGATGTGGATCGCATCGCCGACGTCGAGGCCGGTGAGGTCGATTTCGATCGCTTCCGGGATGTTGTCGGCGGCAACGGTCAGGTCCAGCGTGTGGTGGACGACGTTGAGCACGCCACCGCGCTTGATGCCCGGCGAGGCTTCTTCATTGATGAAGTGCACCGGCACCTGGACGTTGATCTTGGAGCCCTTGCCGATGCGGAGGAAGTCCACATGGATCGGGAAGTCCTTGACGACGTCGAGCTGGTAGTCGCGCGGGATCACGAGTTCCTTGGCGCCGTCCACGTCGATGGTGAACGTGTGCGAGAGGAATCCACCAGCGTAGATGCGCTTGTTGATCTCGTTGTACGACACCGAAATCGGGGTCGCGGGCTTCTTGTCGCCGTAGATGACGGCGGGCACAAGACCCTCACGACGCAGTGCACGAGCGGCCCCCTTGCCCACCCCGCTCCGCGCCTGAGCCTTGAGCTCCTTAGCAGCAGTAGCCATTGAATGTTCCATTCATGGGTTGGTGTGAACCTTTGACAGCCAAAAGCTCACGCACCCGTCCTCCAGGGGTGACGGGCGCTTCATGGGCGCGGGATATAGAGGAAAGGCCGGTTTCCGGCAAGCGGCAACGGCAGTAGAATTGCCTGGACAGCTTGGAGGTCAAGATGGGCCGCAAGATCAAACCCGACCCGTACCTTGTTGACGAGGACACTCCACTTCTTACCGACGAACAGATCAAGGAGCTTCGTCCCAGCCGCGAGGTCTTTGCGGAACTGGGAATTCCTATGCCGACCCCAGGCGGACCACACAATGTCCGCATTAGCGCAAAGGACGGCGCCGTCGAGCTGAGAGTCTACCACGTCTACAAGAGGCGCAAATAGTCAGCCGTCCTGAAGGGCCTGGAGTTTGCCGCGGAGATAGGTGCGGACGGCGTCGTCGGTCGAAAGGCCGATGGCCATTGTGAAGGCGGCGTGGGCCTGGTCCTTGTCGCCGGCGAGGGCGAAGAGGTGGCCGCGCGCGGCCCAGTACGGCTGATAATCGGCCATTCGTCGGTCGTCGACCAGCAGGTTGAGCGTCGTCAGCGCAGCGGCCGGGCCATGAACTTCTGCCAGCGCGACGGCACGATTGAGCGCCACGACCGGCGAGTTGGTCAGCGCCAGCAGATGATCGTAGAGTTTGACGATGGCCGGCCAGGTCGACGCGTTCAGCCTCCGGCGGGCCGCATGGGCGGACTGGATGGCGGCTTCGAGCTGGTAGCGGCCGGTGGGGCCGCCG
>DASWWF010000370.1:0-3888 GCA_036401035.1 Devosia sp. | reverse complement strand
CATGAATTCCGCAATCGGTTCAGACCCTTGTCAGAAATCTGCACGAGCTTATCCCCGCGCTTTGCAGTGGGTGTAGATTCCCCCCATCGCCGCACCGAAAGCGAGATCATGACGAGTGATTGGTGCAGCGAGGCTGGGTGGGGTGAGCGTCGGCGAACCCCAGGCCAAGCCGGGAAGGTCTGACGGAAACAGGTAACCCGTCGCCTTAATTTGCTGCCGTGGGCCGGCGTCATTCGTGCTGGTTCTTCGGAGTGCGACTGGAGAAACGCGAAGAGCGTGGTCTGGTCTCGACTGGCACTCTGCGGCGGTGGGGCACTCCGCTAAACGCCCCGGAACTCCCCGGTGAACGCCGAAAACCCCGGTCACGACGGCGGAGCAAAACTCCGGTCCCGGCAACGGGACATACGCACCAACGTCCGAGCTTTGCTCCGCCGTCGGTCGCTCTTTGACATCCCCGGAGGCCGAGAGGCTGTCCGGTGCATCGGCACGCCCTACCCCTGCGGGGTCGACACCTCGTTGGCCTTTTTCCGGTCGATGCCCAGGCGGTGTTCGCGCCAGACGATGAAGACGCCCGCGCCGACCACGATGATGCCGCCGACCAGCATTTCGATGGTCGGCACGTCCTGGAAGACGAAATAGCCGACCGCAAAGGTGAGCAGCAGCGAGGTGTATTCGAACGGCGCCACCACCGACATGTCGGCGTGGCGGTAGGATTCGGTCAGCAGAATCTGCGCGATGCCGCCGGTGATCCCGGCCCCGATGAGGAACACCCACTGCTCGGTGCTCGGCAACACCCAGCCAAACGGCAGGCTCAGGAGACCGATGAGGCTCGATGACACCGAGAAATAGAGCACGATCGTCGCCGACCGTTCGGTGAAGACCAGCCGGCGCACGAGGATCATCGCAGCGGCCGCGAAAACGCAGGAGATCAGCGCCGAGATGGCGCCCAGCGTCGCCCCGGAGGCATCCGCGATACCGCCGGAAAACACCGTCAGCCGCGGCCAGACGATGATGATGACGCCGACAAGCCCGACGAGCACCGCGCTCCAGCGGTAAAACCGCACCGTTTCGCCGATGAAGATGGCCGAAAACACCACGATCAGCAGCGGCGTGGCATACTGGATGGCGGTGGCTTCGGGCAGCGGCAGCTGCGTCAGGGCAAAGAAGCCGAACCCCATGCCGCCGGTGCCGACGAGGCCGCGCCAGAGGTGGCTCAGTGGCCGTTCGGTCTTCAGGCCCTCGGCCAATTCTCCTCGCCAGATCAGATAGATGATCACCGGCAGGATGGCGAAGAAGGAGCGGAAGAACACCAGTTGGCCGGCCGGCACGCCCTGCGAGGCCTTGAGCAGCGAAGCCATGACGACGAAGACGCAGACCGAGGCAATCTTGTAGGTGATGCCGGTCAGCGATTTCTGTCCGCCGGGCTGAAAACTTGTGTAAGTGGGCACGGGAGCGACTGGGATTCTGTAAAAATGCACCTTCGCCCCTGCGCTGCCCCGGTGCAAGCGAAGATGGCCGCCTCCGACAAACTTCTCCGCCCTTGCACCGGCGCGCGACGCAAGGCTCTATGATCGAACCATGCTTCAGGCTTTTCTCGCCAACCTGCACATCGTCGCCGCGCTGATCGTCGCCAACTATGTGCTGGCGATCGTCTGCGCCGTCCGCGAGGTGATGGCCTCGCGCACCTCGCAGGGCTCGATCGCCTGGCTGACCTCGCTGCTGTTCCTGCCCTTCCCCACGGCGTTCATCTATCTGGTGTTCGGCTGGAAGCATTTTGACGACTATGCCAAGACCCGGCTCGAGCTGCGGCTGACGCGCCCGATCCGGGCCGAGGAGCTGCAGGTCATCGACCGCGAGACGGGGAAGGACTGGCCGGTGCTGCTGCATTCCGCCGGCGCGCCGTTCCTTGCCGGCAACAGGCCGACCTTGCTGGTCGATGGCGAAGCCACCTTCGCCTCGATCTTTGAGGGCATCGCGCGGGCCGAGACCTACATCCTCGTGCAGTTCTACATCATCCGCGACGACCGGCTGGGACAGCAGCTGGCCGATGCACTGATCGAACGCGCCCGGGCCGGGGTGCAGATCTGGATGCTTTACGACGATGTCGGCTCAGGCAGCAGCATGTCGCCCGCCTACAAGAAGCGCCTGCGCGACGAAGGCATCAATGTCGCCGGTTTCAACCAGCGCCACCGCTTCCTGCGCTTTGCCGGTCCGATGCGCATCAACTACCGCAATCACCGCAAGGTCGTGCTCGTCGACGGCAAGGTGGCCTGGACCGGCGGCCTCAATGTCGGCACCGAATATCTGGGCGAAGACAAGCGCTACGGCCCGCGCTGGCGCGACACCCACCTGCGGCTCGAGGGTCCGGCGGCGCTGAGCTTTGCCATGATCTTCCGCGAGGACTGGCAGTGGGCGACGGGCGAGGAACTGATCCTGCCGCCCTTCGAGGCCATCGAGGAGCCGGGCGGCACCCCTGCCCTCGTCATGGCCACCGGCCCGGCCGACCGCATCGAAAGCTGCGCCATCGCCTTTTCCGACGTCATCTCCCAGGCGCGCGAGCGGCTCTGGGTGGTGAGCCCCTATTTTGTCCCCGATACCGACATCCGCACCGCGCTCTACGCCGCAGCCATGCGCGGCGTCGATGTGCGCATCATGCTGCCCGAAAAACCCGACCATCTCCTGGTCTGGCTGGCCGGCAACGCCCATGCCGACGCCATGGTGAAGCACGGCATCCACGTCTACCGCTACACCGCCGGCTTCCTGCACCAGAAGGTGCTGCTGATGGACGACCGCATCGTCTCGGTCGGCTCGGTCAACTTCGACAACCGCTCCTTCGCCATCAATTTCGAGATCACTGTCTGGATGACCGAATCGCAGACCGTCGCCGCGGTGGAAGCCATGCTGCTGGCCGATTTCCAGAACTGCCGGCCGGTCGATCCCGACGAAGTTGCAACCCGATCTCGGGTTCAGCGCTTCATCAACCAGGCAGCCAAGCTGCTCTCGCCAATCCTCTGACTAGAACATGCTCAAAGTCGCGTCCTACAACATCCGCAAGAGCCTCGGTACCGACCGCCGCCGCCAGCCCGGGCGGATCATGCAGATCCTCGCCGAGATCGATGCCGATATCATCGCCCTGCAGGAGGTCGACCTTCGCCTCGGCGCCCGCGTCTCGACCATCCCGGCCGAAACCATCCTCGATCACTCCGAATACAAGCCCGTGCGCGTCGGCATCCGGCAGGAGAGCCTCGGCTGGCACGGCAACGCCATCCTGGTGCGCAAGTCCATCGAAGTGGTGGACCAGAGGCGCATCGACATCCCCAGTTTCGAGCCGCGCGGGGCGGTGTTGGCCGACGTGATCTTCGAGGGGCGTCCGGTGCGCGTCATCGGCATGCATCTGGGACTGATCGGCACCACACGCCTCAAACAGGCGCAGGCCATCGTCGACTATCTCGAGAAGGTCGAGGGCAAGGCGCCGACGGTGATCATGGGCGATCTCAACCAATGGGCCCCCGACGGCGGGTGCCTCGCGCAGTTTGCCGTGCATCACAACGTGCTGGCCCCCGGCCCCAGCTTCCATTCCCGCCAGCCGATGCTCGGCCTCGACCGCATCATCACCAGCCGTGACATCGGCCTCGTCGATACCGGCGTGCATCGCTCGGTGCTGGCCAGCAAGGGATCCGACCACCTGCCGGTATGGGCCCGCCTCAACCTGCCTTAACGGTGCGATCAGCCGGACGTTGACTTCGAGCGCCCGGAAAGCCCATGACACCGGCAAACGCCCGGAACCGTGCCATGACCCTTTCGCAGCTCTCCGTCCCGCTCACCAAGGACCAGGCCTATGCCCTGGTCGATGCCGTGAGCGAGCGCGACGACCTCGCCGTCACTGCC
>DASWWF010000369.1:0-2064 GCA_036401035.1 Devosia sp. | reverse complement strand
TGCGCGTCAATGCTGGCGAACGGCTCGTCCATCAGCAGGACGCGCGGCCTGGTCACCAGCGCCCGCGCAATGGCAACACGCTGCTTCATGCCGCCGGACAATTCGTCGGGATAGGCGTCCTTGAATTTCGAGAGCCCCACCACGTCGAGCTGTGTTAGCGCCATCTCAGCTCGCTGCGCGGCGGAAAGCCTGCTCTCGCCGAGAGGAAACTCGACATTGGCCTGCACCGTCAGCCAAGGGATCAGACGAAACGATTGGAAGACGAAGCCCATGTCCGGCCCAGGCGTCGGCGGTGCGCCAAGGACCCGCACCGTGCCGTGTTGTGGCTCCAATAGCCCATCGACGATGCGCAGCAGCGTGGTCTTGCCGCAGCCGGAAGGGCCGAGCAGGCTGACGAAGAGGCCATCCGGCACCTCGAGATCGATATCCCGGAGCGCCACGACCTCCTGCTTGAGGCGGGCGGAGCGGAACGATACGCCGACGCCCTTGAGGTCGATGGCGGCGACGGGGGAAGTCGGCTGTTCAGAAACTCTTTCCCCCGTCGAATCCTGTTGCCTCACCGGCCGGCGGCATCCCCGTCGACCGTACCCACATCGGCGAGTACCGCGTCAACAGGCCCAAAGTCTACCCACTGATCGAGGGTGACCGGCTTGGCGGTGGCAAAATCCTCGGTCGAATATAGCCAATCCTGGGTCGCCTGCAGGTCGGCCTTGTTCATGCCGCCGTTGACGCTCCAGCTGCCGGCAAAGGTCGCGGCTAGCGCCTGCAGCCCGGCTTCATCGGTGTTGGGCGCATAGGGTACCATGGCGGTAGCCCAGGCATTGGGGTCGGCCGAGAAATCGCGTGAGATCTTGATCAGTGCACGGATGACGCCCTGCACTTCCCTGCCGCGCTCGTCGAGCACCTTCTGGGTGACGGCGTTGACCTTGTTGATCACCGGGGCGGCCGCGTAATACGCCGCCTGGTCGATGAGAATATGATAGCCGGTCTTGTCGGGGATCGAGAGCCAGACGCCGATCGACATCGTCGTGGCATCGATCTGCCCGGCCACCAGCGCCTGGGCGCGGACATTGGGCTGACCGATAGCGAGAACGTCCATCGCGTCCATGGCGAGGTCTTGCCCGGCGAGCACCTTGGTCGACAGTGAATGATCGAGGCTGCCGACGCGGCCGACGCCGAACTTGCGGCCAGCGAGGTCAGCAACGGTCTTGATGTCGTCCTTGGCGGCGATCACGTAGGGCAGCGATTTGTTGGGCGAGGTCACCGCCTTGAGGTCAGTGGCTCCTTGCGCCACGAGCAGCAGCAGGCCATCGACACCGACATTGGCCATTTCGCCTTCGCCGGCGGCCAGTGCCTGCAGCGCCGACGGGGTCTGCTCGACGCGGACCAGTTCGACATCGACGCCCTCAGCTTTGAAATAGCCCTTCTCCAGCGCCAGATCCATGACCGAGTTCGGCACCAGCGGAGGCTCGAGATGGGTGAGGATCAGCCGGAACGGCGCGGCTCCAGCCGGCGAGGCGAGGACGAGCGCGGCGAGGGCGGGCAACAGCAGATGAACGAGCTTCTTCATGGAAATCCTCTCGTAGTGTTCTTGAGTTCAGGTTGCGGCTTCGCCGCGCCAGCGCTCGAGGCGCCGCTGCAGGTGGCGGAGCAGTTCGGTGACGATGACGCCGATGGTCGCGAGGATCAGGACAATCACAAAGTACTCTGCCATGCGGAACGTGTTGCCATAGACGGCGAGCAGTCCGCCCAGGCCTTTCACGGCGGTATAGAGCTCGGCGACGACAGTGTTGATGAGCCCGATGGTCGCCCCGACGCGGAGGCCGACGACGATAAACGGCACGGCGCTCGGAAGGGTGATGCGGGTGAAGATGCGCCGGCGGCTGGCGCCGACCGACTTGGCCATTTCGACCAGTTCGCCGTTCGAAGCCAGGACGCCCGCATAGGTGTTGAGCAGGATCGGCATGGCGGCGCCAAGGAAGACGATGAACACCTTGGCCTGCACACCGAGCCCGAGCAACACGATGACAAGCGGGATGAAAGCGACGCGGGGCGTAGCAGCCA
>DASWWF010000368.1:0-2067 GCA_036401035.1 Devosia sp. | reverse complement strand
GTTCTTGGCCGTGTAGGTGCCCTCACCCAACGCGTTCTTGGGGATCGGGCCCTGCGGCTGGACGATCTGCTTCTTGGTCGGGGCGACGGTGATTTCGGTCGGCTTGGTGAGGACGGCTTCCCCCCAGATGATGTCGACCTTGTTCTTCTTCATGAGGAACTGGACGCCATTGTTCATCTGGGCGGCGATGCCGCGTGAGCGCTTGACGATAGCCTCGAGGTCGAAGCCGAATTTTTCCGCCGTCAGGCCGTAGTCCTTGGCGTGGTTCATGTGGCCATAGACTTCGGCGGTGCGCAGCAGCGCCTTGGTCGGGATACAGCCCCAGTTCGAGCAGATGCCGGCCATGTGCTCGCGTTCGACGATGGCAACCTTCATGCCCAGCTGGGCGCCACGGATGGCGGCGATATAGCCGCCGGGACCGGCCCCGATGACGATGAGATCGTAGGAATTGGCCATTGGGACTCCCCTATAGACCGAGCTGGGATTTGACGACCGGTACGAGCCCCTCACCGATCGCGCGGGTATTGTTGGCGTCAAGGTGCACGCCATCGACCGGCGTGGCGACCGCGACGCTGGCGGCATTGAAGTAGCCGCAGCCCAGTTCCTGGGCGATGCGGGCATAGTAGAAGTCGAAGAGTTTCGCCTCGTCGGCGCGCGGCGCGAACATCGGGTGCAGGTCCTGATGGTTGGTCGCGACGGTCAGCGGCGGAGCCACGATCACCACCTTGGGTACGCTGCCGTGGTTGCCATAGGGGTGGGTGCGGACGATCTCGACCAGGCGCTTGACGCCCATGGCGGCGCCGAAGGCGGTGCCGTTGATGTAGATCTTGAGGTCGTTGGTGCCGAGGAAGATGATCACCAGGTCGAGCGGCTTGTGCGTATCGAGCAAAGTCGGCAGCACGCGGGCACCGTTGCGGTCGGCAGCGGCAGAGAAGTCGTCGAAGACCGTGGTGCGGCCACCAAGACCCTCGGGGATGACGCGGGCAGCGCCGCCGAGGCCTTGTTCGAGAACCGTCGGCCAACGATCCTCGTAGGCATGGCGGCCCTGGGTGGCGGCATTGGCGCCGAAGGTGAGGCTGTCGCCGAAGGCAAGGATAGTCTTCATGGTGTCATGGCCAAGGGTTTGGTGAGGATGGCAGGCGCGGCGGGGGCCACTAGGCCAGCATCATCACCGGGGTTTCGATGAGGCCCTTGAAGGCCGCGAGCAGTTCGGCGCCGAGCGCGCCATCGACGGAACGGTGGTCGCAGCTCAGCGTCACGGTCATGAAGTTGCCGGTCTTGATCTGACCCTTCTCGACATAGACGCGCTCCTCGCCGGCGCCGACCGCGAGGATGGTGCCATGCGGCGGGTTGATGACGGCGGCGAACTCGCGGATGCCGAACATGCCGAGGTTGGAAACCGACGAGGTGCCGCCCTGGTATTCGGCGGGCATCAGCTTCTTGGAACGGGCGCGGCCGGCGAGGTCTTTGACCTCCTCGGAAATCTGGCGCAGCGACTTGGTATCGCAGGCCTTGACCACCGGGGTGAAGAGACCACCGGGCACGGCCACGGCGACGGCGACGTCGGCATGCTTGTGATAGAGGATCGAGTCACCGGCCCAGGTGGCGTTGGCGGTCGGCACCTTCATCAGCGCCGCGGCCCAGGCCTTCATGACGAAGTCGTTGACCGAGAGCTTGTAGGTCGGCTTGCCGTCCTGGAGGGGGGCGGAGGCGTTGATCTTTTCGCGGGCGGCGAGCAGCTCGTCGATCTTGCAGTCGAGCGTGAGGTAGAAATGCGGGACGGTCTGCTTGGACTCGGTCAAGCGGGCCGCGACGACCTTGCGCATGCCATCGTTGGGGACGAGATCGTAGCTGCCCTCGGGATAGAGGGCGAGGACCTGGGCCTTGCTCATGCCGGTCGCAGCTGCGGCGGCGGGAGCGGCCCCAGCCCCGGCGGACGGCGCGGCTTTGAGCGGGGCCTTGCCGGACTTGGCGGCCTCGACGTCGGATTTGACCACGCGGCCATGCGGGCCGGTGCCGGTGATGGCGCTCAGCTCGATGTTCGCCTCTTTCGCCAGGCGCTTGGCC
>DASWWF010000367.1:0-2922 GCA_036401035.1 Devosia sp. | reverse complement strand
AGACCGCCGGCCCAGCCTGCCACTCGTGCTGCAGCACGAAGGCTCGCAACAGGTTCGGGTCGGTGCCATAGGTGTAGATCGGGAACACGCCGGGGAACGGCGTCTGGTGCCCCAGGCATTGCCGGAACGTGATCCTCCGCTCCCAGTTGTCCGGATTGTATTGCCGGAAATCCGGGATCACCGAAATCAGCGGCGCGTCGAGATCGATCGTCCCCGCCTCGGCCAACGCCAGGATGCGCGGCGTCGTGAAGATCACCTTGGTCAGCGACGCCAGGTCGAACCACGTGTCCTCCGTCATCGGCCGGCTGGTCGGCACCGTTTGCGCCTGCCCGATGGCACGGGTGGAGCGGCTGCCATCGGCGTCGACCACGCCGAGAACACCGCCCGGAATGCGACCCGACTCGACTGCCGCCCTCAGCGGTCCGAATGCCCGTTCGAGAACATCATCAACGCCCATCATTCCTCCAGCCGCACGCGATGGTCAGCACCCGCCTCGTGCCAGCGCGCCGCCGGCGGCTCGTAGCCGCGCGGCCGCACCAGCGAGGGCACGTTGGTCGTATCCACCTTGAAAGTCTGCCGCCGCCGTTCGATCGCGGGCACGGCGCTGATCAACCGCTTGGTATAGCTGTGCTGCGGGTCCGCCAGCACGGCACGCGCCTCGCCGATCTCCACCAGCTGCCCCGCATACATCACCGCGATCCGGTGCGCGATCCACTCCACCACCGCCATGTCGTGCGAGATGAAGAGATAGGCGAGCCCGAACTCTTTCTGCAGATCCACAAGCAGGTCCAGCACCCGCGCCTGCACCGACACATCGAGCGCCGACACCGCTTCATCGAGGACCACCACGTGCGGGTTCAGCATCAGCGCCCGCGCAATGCAGAGCCGCTGCCGCTGCCCGCCGGAGAACTGGTGCGGATAGCGCGTCAGCGCATCCTCCGTCAGTCCCACCCGCTTGAGGAGAAACAGCATCCGCTCGCGCAGCTTGGCGTCCACCCGATGGCCCGCCGCGATGGCCGGTTCCGCCAGCAGGCTCTCCACATTGAGCCGGGGATTGAGCGAACCGAAAGGATCCTGGAACACCATCTGCACCGGACGCGGCCCACCTCCCTTGGCCATGTCGATCCGGCCCCGCGTCGCGCGCACCAGCCCGAGGATCGCACGCGCCGTCGTCGACTTGCCGGAGCCGCTCTCGCCGACGACAGCCAGCGTTTCACCGGGCATCAGGTCGAAATCGACTCCGTCCACCGCATGCACGGCGCCGGCGGATCGCGCGAAGAGCCCCCGCGCTGCCGGGAACCGGATGACAAGGTTGTCCACCGTCACCAGCGGAACTTTGCCCGCCGCCCGCGTTCCGTCCACCCGCACCGACTTTCCGCCCGAAAAGTGCGGCACGGCGTTGAGCAGGTGCTTGGTGTAGTCGTGCCGCGGCCCGTCCAGCACCGCGTCGAGCGGCCCCTGCTCCACCGCAACGCCGTTCTGCATTACCATGATCTGGTCCGCGATGCCGGCGACGAGGCCGATATCGTGGGTGATGAAGATCATCGACATGCCGGTCTCGGCGCGCAGCTCGGCGAGCAGCGCCATGATCTGCGCCTGCACGGTGACGTCGAGTGCCGTGGTCGGCTCGTCGGCGATCAGCAGCCGCGGGTTCCCGGCAATCACCATGGCGATCATCACCCGCTGCCGCATGCCGCCCGACATCTGGTGCGGATAGTAACCGAGCCGCTGCGCAGCATCGGGAATGCGCACCCGTTCGAGAGCCTCCTTTGCCGCCAGTGTCGCGGCGCGGCCCTCCAGCCCCTTCGAGAGGCGGAACGCCTCCTCGATCTGTGCGCCGACCGTATGCACCGGGTTGAGCGAGGTCATCGGCTCCTGGAAGATCATGCCGATCTCGCGGCCGCGAATGCGTTGCAGCGCCTTCTCGTCCATGCCGGTGAGGTCGGCTGCTGCGCCGTCGGCCCGATGCAGTGCAATCGAGCCGCCGGTGATGCGGCCACCGCCGAAATCGACGAGCCGGTTGATGGAGAGCGCTGTCACCGACTTGCCAGAGCCGCTTTCGCCCACGATGGCCAGCGTTTCCCCGGCGGCGAGCTCGAAGCTCACCCCCTTCACCACCTCGTTGGCGCGCGGATCGCGGCCGAAGCCGACCCTGAGGTCACGGACGGAAAGCAGCGTGCTCATGCCTCCCTCCCCTGTGTCCGCGGGTCGAGTATGTCGCGTAGCGCATCGCCGAACAGGTTGAAGCCCAGAATGGCGAGCATGATGATGAGGCCCGGAAACAGCATGAGCCATGGCGCGCGCGTCATCATCGACTTGCTCTCGGCCAGCATCACGCCGAGCGAGGGTGCCGGTGGTTGGGAACCGAGGCCAAGAAAGCTCAGCCCTGACTCCGTCAGCCGGGACCAGGCCAGTGCCAGCGTGATCGTCACCGTGAGGGGCGCCACGAGGTTCAGCAGCAAATGATGCGTCAGGATGTAGCGCTGCGAGCTCCCGAACGTACGTGCGGCTTCCACGAATTCCCGCGCCTTGAGCGCCAGCGCCGGGGCCCGGACGACGCGCGCAAAGATCGGCGTGTAGACAATGCCGATCGCAGTGATGCTCGTCCCCACCCCGGGGCCCTGGATCGCCACGATGAGCAAGGCCAGGAGGATCGCGGGAAAGGCCAGCAACACGTCCATGATCCGCATCAGGATGCCGTCCCAAAGGTGCCCCCACCAGGCCGCGAACAGCCCGATGAGCGTGCCCGCGCTGGCAGCGATCGCCACCGACGAGAAGGCAATGAGGAAGGACTCGCCGATGCCCAGCATCAGGCGGCTGAACGTGTCGCGCCCCAGCAGATCGGTCCCGAACCAGTATGTCGCGCTCGGCGGCTTCAGCCGGTCGACGACGAACTGCTTGAGGGGATCGTGCGGCGTGATC
>DASWWF010000366.1:0-1973 GCA_036401035.1 Devosia sp. | reverse complement strand
GAGCAAGACCCCGGCGTTCAAGTCTGTGCCCGTCTGGATCGAACGCTGAAGCCGGGCTAGGCTGAGGCAGGGGACGCCGGGGGCAGATTTGGACGAGCCTGAGAACGAGGAGCCCGATCGGGGCGATGGCAGCGGCCTGGGAACCGTGGGCCTGGTGACGGTTGTTTTCATCCTCGGGGTTGTCGTCGGCATCCCGGTGGCGCTGTTCGGAGCCGACGTGCTGCTGCTCTATGCGGGGCAGGTGTTCGCAGCTCTTTTTGGCGTCTTCCTTGTCGCACTCTCGGTTGCCGCGCTGGTCGGACTCTTCCGCAAGCAGATCTGGCGGGCACTGTTCCGGCGGGCCGAGATCGAGGTGCATCGCTTCGCCCGGCCGCTGGCCGAGGTCGCCCGCTTTGCCGCCAGCCAGCGCGTTCAGGAAGCCACGGACGCCGCCCGCGATCTCGCCGAGCTGGTGCTTGCCCGTTACGCCTGGGTCTCGACCCGGCGCTGGATGATCGCCACCCTGACCGGATTGATCGCGGCGATAGCGGCGCTTGCCGGGTCGGCGCTGTTGTTCCAGCAGAACCAGCTCCTGCGTATCCAGGGCGATCTGATGGCGCAGCAGACCGAGCGGCTGAACGAACAGACCAAGATGCTCGAGACCCAGATACAGATGGGGGAAGCGCAGCGCTCGTCATCCATCGTTCCAGAGATTCTCGCCATTGGCGCCACAATCGGCGAGGTGACTGCCGATATGCCGATGGTCGCCGTCGAAGCCGGTTCGTCGATGCTGCCGCCCGCCTTGCGCGCCCGCATCGTGGCGGCGACGCTGGCCGTGCGGCCCTACCGTTATCTCGTCTATGGCCTCGATCGTCTTACCGACAACGAATTGGTGTCGTCGGCAATGGGCCGCCGGACGGACCTGGCTGGCTCGCAGGAGCAGATAACCGCGGCGCTCGCCGAGCAGGACCGGATCTGGGGCCTCGCTGCTGCCGACCCACGAGCGGAAACGGGTGAACTTACCGATCGCATCGTCAGCCCCGAGCGTGGCCATCTGCTCGGCGTGCTGCTCAACAGCGGGCTCAAGGACCTCGGTCGCCTGAACCATGATGGCGCCGATTTCTCGTTTGCCGAGGTTCGAGTCCCGCGCTTCGAGGGCATTCGGCTGCAGTTTGCCAAGCTCGCCTTCGCGGACTTCTCGCAGGTGGCAATCACGGGCGCCAACTTTCAGGCGGCCACCCTCGACCACGCTCGCTTTGTCCGCTCGCCGATCATCGACACCCGCTTCGACATGATCCTCAACGAGGACGTGCCCGATCCCTTCAAGGCCCACCCGATCCTCCCGATGCATCCCACCCGAATGGTCGGCACCGATCTTTCGCTTGCCGACATCGGGGGAAGCAGCTTTGCCGGGGTGCAGGCTTTGGGTGCCAATTTTGATGGCGCAGCGATATTCAACACCAGTTTCGCCGGCGCCTTCATGCTTGCTTCAACCTTCCGCAACGGCGTGCTCTACGGGCTCGACTTCACCGATGCCGACCTAACCAAGGTCGATTTCGACGGTGCCGCAGTCTTCGAGCCCGACTTCCTGGAGAAGGTCGCGGCGACTGCCGCATCGGGGACGTTCGACCCGGCGGCTTACAAGCTCGAAACGATTCCTGACGCTGAAATGGCGGCCCATCCCAATCTCAACGCGCTGGGGCGGCTGCCGATCGAGGTGCAGAACGGCGTTGCGCCCATGCGGCTGGTGCGTGTCATGCCGATCGAGACGGCGGCCGAGGGGTTGCGGTGAACTTCCCACCCGAGACCTTCGCCTTCATTTCAGGCCTCGCCGAACACAACGAGAAAGCCTGGTTCGATGCCAACCGGCCGCTCTACGAGGCCGGCTATGTCGAGGCCGGCAAGGCCTTCGTCGCCGACATCGGCCCCAAGCTCCGCGAGATTTCGCCGACGGTGCAGTTCGAAGCCAAGATCAACGGCTCGGTCGCGCGTAT
>DASWWF010000365.1:0-2364 GCA_036401035.1 Devosia sp. | reverse complement strand
GTCGGCGACCTCACCCGCATCTTCTGCACCAGCCTCGAATTCGACCACGCCAAGCCGCTCGACATGGTCGGCATGGCGCTGGCCCCGTTCCGCCGCGGCAGGAAGGCCATCAAGGGCGAGAAGGATTTCGTCATCGATTCCGGCCGCCTCAACGTCGCCGCCCCCGGCACGTTCGAGAAGGACCCGCGCAACATCATCCGCTCGTTCCTGATCGCCGGCCGGCTGGACCTGCTGTTCCACCCCGACGCCATCAAGGAAATCACCCGCTCGCTGCGCCTGATCGGCCACGACCTGCGCAACGACCGCGACGCCAACAGCTGGTTCCTCGAAATCCTGACCTCGCCGCGCACCGTCGAGCGCATCCTGCGGCAGATGAACGAGAGCGGCGTACTGGGCAAGTTCGTGCCCGATTTCGGCAAGATCGTCGCCCTGATGCAGTTCAACATGTACCACCACTACACGGTGGACGAGCATCTGATCCGCGCCGTCGGCGTCATGGCCGAGATCGCCAATGGCGGATTGAAGAACGAGCTGCCGCTCACCCACGAGCTGCTGCCTCACCTCAACGACACGCGCCTGCTCTACGTCGCCCTCTTCCTCCACGACATCGCCAAGGGCCGCCCGGAAGACCATTCCGAAGCCGGCGCGAAGATCGCCAGAAAATTCTGCCCGCGCCTGGGGCTCTCGCCGGCCGAGACCGAAACCGTCACCTGGCTGGTGCAATACCACCTGGTGATGAGCGAGATCGCCCAGGCCCGCGACATCCAGGACCCCGAAACCGCCAAGGCCTTTGCCGACATCGTGCAGTCGCCGCAGCGGCTGGCGCTGCTGATGATTTTGACCGCCTGCGATATCCGCGCCGTAGGCCCCGGCGTCTGGACCGGCTGGAAGGGCTCGCTGCTGCGCGCCCTCTACTACGCCACCGAACCGCTGCTCTCGGGCGGCCACTCGCACGTCACCCAGCGCGACCGCATCGAGGCCGCCAAGCAGGTGCTGGCCGAGGGGCTCTCGCCCTGGCCCAAGGACGATGTCGATGCGTATCTGGCGCGTCACTACGATCATTACTGGCTGCGCGCCGAGCCCGAGCTGCAGCTCGAACATGCCAGGATGATCCGCCACGCCGATCAGGCCGGCAACATGTTCGCCGGCTCGATCCGGGTGAAGGCCTTCGAGGGCATCACCGAAGTGTCGTTCTATACGCCGGACCACCCGCGCCTGCTCTCGCTCATCGCCGGCGCCTGCACCATGGCCGAAGCCTCGATCATCGGCGCCCAGATCTTCGGCACCCGCGACGGCCGCGCCGTCGACACCTTCCGCCTGCGCCGCGCCTTCACCAGCGACGAAGACGAGAAGGTCCGCGCCACCCGCATCATCGATACCGTCAAGGGCCTCCTGCAGGGCAAGCGCCAGATCCTCATCGACCTGGGCAAGGAAAGCCGCCACAACCGGCGGTTGAAACCCTTCAGCCTGCCGGCCGAAGTCACGGTGTCCAACGCGATTTCGGAAAAATTCACCGTCATCGAGGTCATGGGCCTCGACCGCACGGGTCTGCTGCATCAGCTGACCCGCGAAATCTCCGACCTCAACCTCACCATCGGTTCGGCCCATATCGGCACCTACGGCGAAAAGGCCGTCGACGTCTTCTACGTAACCGATCTCACCGGCCACAAGATCGACGCCAAATCCCGCCAACTGAAGATCCG
Source organism: Devosia sp. (assembly GCA_036401035.1). Taxonomy (GTDB): domain Bacteria; phylum Pseudomonadota; class Alphaproteobacteria; order Rhizobiales; family Devosiaceae; genus Devosia_A. The sequence goes on along the minus strand of DASWWF010000365.1, from coordinate 661 downwards.
CAATGCCCTGCTCGGCGTGTTCACCCCGCTCAACGAGAAGAAGGTGGTGAATGGGTAGGTCGGCGTGGGGAGAGACCTGCGCTGACAGATACCCCCACCCCTGTCCCCTCCCCGCAAGGGGGAGGGAGACGCCAACCGCTTGCGCCGAGTTTGATTTGCGACGACTGGTCGAGAGGGTCTCCTCCCCCCCTGCGGGGGAGGGACAGGGTGGGGGGTATCTTTGAGCATCGGCCGTGCCCGCTCGCTGCGACTCAACCAGACTGGCCCGGAGCGGGCGATGTGGCGGATTCTCTGGCATTTCCGCGCGCAGGGCTGGCACTTTCGCCGCCAGCAGCCCATCGGACCGTATTACGCTGACTTCGCCTGTATGCATGCCAAGCTGGTAGTCGAGGTCGATGGCCGCACGCATGTCGATCCGGACCGCGATGCGGCGCGCGACGAATACATGCGGACGCGTGGTATCCAGGTGCTGCGCTTCGCCAATGACGACGTGTTGCACAATCAAGATGGGGTCTATCGGGTGATTGCAGATGTGCTCGGGGCAGTCACCGCGGTCGCCAATACCCCCCACCCTGTCCCTCCCCCGCAAGGAGGGAGGAGACCCTCCCCATCACCCATCGTTCCTGCAGCGTCCGAGCAACCCAATGCCGCAGTCGGGTCT
>DASWWF010000364.1:0-2981 GCA_036401035.1 Devosia sp. | reverse complement strand
CCTCGCTGGTGTCGTCGAGCGGCAGCAGGCGCTGGCCGTCGAGTTCGGCGAGCGAATGGGCGTCGCGCGAGACGATGCGGCCGCGGCGTCCGCCCGATTGCAGGGTCAGCGCGGTGAGCGAGGCGACCGGGCCGATTTCGTGCACGGATTTGGCGATATCGGTCCAGCCGGCGCCGGTCTGGACGAGGCCGGCATATTTGCGGGCGAGGATCAGGTCGCGGAAGGAGAAGGGCTCGCGGTGGTTCTCGAAGGCGTCAAAGAGCACGAGGTGATCGAAGACATCTGGAGCGAGCCTGGACTGCTCGATGAGCGAAGCTCGACTGATGTCGGCGTGCCCAGGACTGGTGCCTTCGAGGAGACGGAGGAAGCCCTGTTCGGAAAGGATCGGGAGATCAGCTTCGCGGGCGGCGGCGATGCGGCGCTCGATGGCGGGCTGGTCCAGCTTTTCGAGCAGCGAGCGGCCGACCACCACCTGGGTGGTCTTGCGGGTGATGGTGCGGTGCAGGCGCCCGCCCAGTTCGGCCACCCGGCGCGCGGCCAGCCGGAGCGGGAAGGCGCCGAGTGCGCCGATCACTCCGAAGCTTTGGCCGCGAACGGGCATCGATCAGGTCAGGCTTTCTTTTTGGCGCTCGGTTTGGTCGCGGCAGCTTTCGAAGCAGCGACGGCTGCCTTCAAGGATACCTTGGCGGCGGATTCTTTGACAGGGGCCGCTGCGGGCGCCTTGGCCTTGCTCTTGGCGGCCGGCTTGGCCTCGCCGAGGCTGGCCTTGAGGGCATCCATGAGGTTGATGACGTTGCCGCGCTCCGGGGCCGAGGCAATGATCGGCTTGTGGCCTTTGAGCTTCTCGCGGATCATCTGCATCAGGGCCGTCTCGTAGCGGTCCTCGTAGTCCTTGGGGTCGAAGTGCTTGACCTTCTGTTCGATCAGCTTCTGGGCGAGATCGAGCATTTCCTTGTCGGGCTTGCCGACCGGAATGTTGCCGAAATATTCAGCCGTGCTGCGCACTTCGCTGGGATTGCGCAGGGTGGTGACGAACATGCCGGTCTCGCGCGCGCCGATGGTGATGACACGCTCGCGGCTCGACATCACGAGGCGGGCGAGGGCGAGCTTGCCGCTGGCGGCCATGGCGTCGCGCAGCACGGCGAAGGTTTCCTCGGCCATGGCGCCGTCGGGGGCCAGGTAATATGGGGCGTCCTGGTAGATGACATCGACCTCGTCCTTATCGACGAAGGCCTCGATGTTCATGGTGTGGCTGGACTCGATGCGGACGGCTTCGAGGTCGGAATCCTCGATGATGATGTACTGCTTGTCCTCGTATTCGTAGCCGCGGACGAGGTCGGAGCGTTCGACGAGGCCGAGCTCGGGGTCGACCGGCTTCATGTTGATGCGGTTGTGGGTGTCCTTGTGCAGCTGGTTAAAGCTGATGCGCTCGGAGGCGCTGGTCGCGGGGAAGAGTTTGACCGGACAGCTCACCAGGCTCAGCCGCAGATGACCCTTCCAACTTGCCCTTGGTGCCAAAATCGCCTCCCTACGCGCGAACCTACTGACAGACTTGCAGAAATCATGCCGGAAGGTCTCTGGCCGAGGCGTTAATGTCGGCCCAGGGATCGCCGGTCGTGGTTAACAAAGCCGGAAGGGAAGAGTAGTTGAGATCCTCGGGGGAGTCGATGGATTCAAGGTCCTGCCAGGCGATCGGGGTCGAGGCGGGGAGGTGCGGACGGGCCCGTAAAGAGTAGGCGGCAACGGCGGTTGCGGAGCGGGCGTTGCGGTGGAAGTCGATGAAAATCCGGCGTTTGCGGTTGCGTTCGCCCATGACGGTGACGAAGGTGTCGGGGCCGGTTTTCGCCAGCTGGGTCGCTATCCGGGAAGTGGCCGCATGCACTTGTTTCCATTGCAGTTTCGGCTTGATCGGGACGACGATGTGGAGGCCCTTTCCACCCGAGGTCTTGACGTAGGGGACGAGGCCCATGGCCGCAATTTCGCCCTGTAGATGAACCGCAGCTGAACAGACTTCCCGCCACTCCATGCCCTCGCCGGGGTCGAGATCGAAGATAATCCGGTCGGGTTTTTCCAGATGAACCTCGTGGGTGCCCCAGGCGTGGAATTCGATGACGCCGAACTGTGCCAATGCGAGATAGCCCTTGGCGTCCTCGACGCTGATATAGGACTTGTTCTCGTCGTCTGAATTCTTGATGTCGAAGACCTTGATGGTCGGGGGCATGCCCTTGAAGGCGTGGCGCTGGAAGAAGCAGTCGGCCATCGACTTGGTCGGGCAGCGGTAGAGCGAGACCGGCCGATTGAAGAGATGCGGCAGCATGTAGTCGCCGATAGCCGCGTAGTAGACGGCGATGTCGAGCTTGGTGGGTCCCTGCGTGCCGAAGAGTTTGCGGGTGGGATTGGTGACCCAGATGCCGGCGAGGTCGGCGTCGGAGATCAGCCGCTTGCGCTTCTTGGCGACCGGGGTCGAAAGCTCAGCCTCGCGCAGGCCCTTGAAGACGGCGTGGCGGAGGGAATTGTCGGCGGTGCGGTTGGCGTACTGGATACGGGCGGTGAGCGTGGGGCGGACCGGCAGCATGTCCTTGGGCATGCCATCGAGCTTTTCGGCGATGCGCAGGGGTTCGAGCCGGCGCAACAGGTTGGCCATGCTCTGGGCGTCAAAGCCGGTGCCGGTCTTGCCGCGATAGAAGAGTTCGCCATCGACCCATTCGGCCATGCCGAGCGCGCCGATTCCGCCGGCTGCGGCCGAGGCGGTGTAACCGGCGATGACGAAGGTTTCGAGCTTGGGCGCCTTGATCTTCATCCAGGTGGTGGAGCGGCCACCCGCATAGGTGGAGTCGGCGCGCTTGGAGATGATGCCCTCGAGGCCGAGTTCGGCGGCGCGCTCGAAGAGTGGCATGCCGTCGCCGGGAACGTGGTCGGAATACTGGATGGCGGAGCGAGCGGTGATATGGCCGGCCACTAGCCGGGCCAGCATGTCCTTG
>DASWWF010000363.1:0-3163 GCA_036401035.1 Devosia sp. | reverse complement strand
ACGCCCGACGTCGAGGCGGGCTCGACCGAGGGCATGGAAGATCCGGCGAAGGACACCTTGGTCGACAATATCGTCGACGCCTTCCGGGTTGACGACCTGCCCGAGGAAATGCGCCAGCGTCTGCTGATGCAGGGCTTTGTCCGCATCGACTCCGAAGGCATCTTCGCCGCCGACCGCTACGTCATGCCCGACCAGATCGCCGGCGTGGCCGACGACGAGCTGATGCTCAAGGTCGACAAGGCCGCCCTGACCAAGCGGCACTAAAGCCAAACGAAAGCGCGGTGCTATGACGCCATAGCGCCGCGCTCACCCCCGGCTCCCGAACAGCGCCGAACCGACACGGACATGAGTGGCGCCCATGGCGATGGCGGTTTCGAAGTCGCCGCTCATCCCCATCGACAGATTGGCGACCCCGGCCTCGCGGCCCAGTTGCGCCAGGTGCGCGAAATAGCCGCCAGGGGGCTTGCCGTCCGGCGGGATGCACATCAGCCCGACCACGTTGAGCCCATGCACGGCGCGACAGCGCTGGACGAAGGCCACGGCCTCATGCGGCGCTATGCCCGCCTTTTGCTCTTCGAGCCCGATATTGACCTGCACATAGACCGGCAGGGTTTTGCCGGCCCGGTCGAACTCCTCGCGCAGCACGCCGGCGAGCTTGTCGCGGTCCACTGTCTGGATCACATCGAACAGGGCCACCGCCTCGCGCGCCTTGTTGGTTTGCAGCGGGCCGATCAGATGGAGTTCTATGCCATCATAGGATGCCTGCAGCTCCGGCCATTTCGCCTTGGCCTCCTGCACGCGGTTCTCGCCGAACACGCGCTGGCCGGCATCGAGGAAGGGCCGGACCTCGTCGGCCGCAAAGGTCTTGCTGACCGCGATCAGCTCCACCACATCGGGCGGCGCGCCAAACCGGCGGCGGGCGCGCTCCATGCGGGTCCGGATGATATCGAGCCGTTCGGCGGCATTGGCGGGGAGCTGGCTCACGCCTTGCTTTCTGTTGACCACAATTGGCTTTTCTGATGATGGTCCGCTATCCAAAATCCCCCCGAAACGCAATCGTCTGCGTCTGAGAGACTTTCAAGTGACCAGGACCATCGAGCGCTATAATCCGCGCGTTGAAGAGCCCCGCTGGCAAAAGCAGTGGGACGAACGCCAGAGCTTCGTCGTCAGGAACGACGACCCGCGCGAGCGCTACTACGTCCTAGAAATGTTCCCCTATCCGTCGGGGCGCATCCATATGGGTCACGTCCGCAACTACACCATGGGCGACGTGCTGGCCCGCTACAAGCGCGCCCGCGGCATGAACGTGCTGCATCCCATGGGCTGGGACGCCTTTGGCCTGCCGGCGGAAAACGCCGCCATGCAGAACAAGGTGCCGGCCAAGGACTGGACCTACGCCAACATCGCCACGATGCGCAAGCAGCTCAAATCCATCGGCCTGGCGCTGGATTGGTCGCGCGAATTCGCCACCTGCGACGTGGAATATTACGAGCAGCAGCAAAAGCTGTTCCTCGATTTCCTCGAAGCCGGCCTGGTGACGCGCAAGAAGTCCAAGGTGAACTGGGACCCGGTCGACATGACCGTGCTGGCCAATGAGCAGGTGATCGACGGCCGCGGCTGGCGCTCGGGCGCCGTTGTCGAACAGCGCGAGCTGACGCAGTGGTTCCTCAAGGTCTCGGACTATTCCGAGGACCTGCTGAGCGCGCTCGACACACTCGACCGCTGGCCCGACAAGGTCCGCACCATGCAGCGCAACTGGATCGGCAAGTCCGAAGGCCTGCGCCTGCTGTTCGAGGTGGCGCCCAACGACAAGACCAGGGCGGCCAGCATCGAGGTTTTCACCACCCGGCCGGACACCATCTTCGGGGCGAGCTTCATCGCGCTCTCGGCTGACCATCCGCTGGCCGCCGAAATTGCCGCCGGCAATACGGAAGTCGCCAACTTCATCGCCGAGGCCCACCGCCACGGCACCGCCGCCGAGACGCTGGAAAAGCTCGAGAAACTGGGCGTTCCGACCGGGATTTACGTGAAACATCCGGTCAAGGATGGCGAGACGCTGCCGGTCTATGTGGCGAACTTCGTGCTCATGGATTACGGCACCGGCGCCATCTTCGGCTGCCCCGCGCACGATCAGCGCGACTTCGAATTCGCCAGCCGCTACGGCCTGCCGATCATTCCTGTGGTGCTGCCACCGGATGCCGATCCGGTCACCTTTGCGCTCGATGGCGAGGCCTATTCGGGCCCGGGCCGCATCTACAATTCCGGCTTCCTCGACGGCCTGAGCATCGAGGACGCGAAAAAGAAGATCGCCGCGTACTTTGGCTCGCGCGCCGTCGACAACCGCCAGCAGGGCACCATCGAAGTCAACTATCGCCTGCGCGACTGGGGCATTTCCCGCCAGCGCTATTGGGGCTGCCCGATCCCGGTGATCCACTGCGAAACCTGCGGCACCATTCCGGTGCCCAAGAAGGATCTGCCCGTCAAGCTGCCTGACGATGTCACTTTCGACAAGCCCGGCAACGCCCTGGACCACCACCCGACCTGGAAGCACACCACCTGCCACCAGTGTGGCGGCCCGGCGACACGTGAAACCGACACCATGGACACGTTCGTCGATTCGTCCTGGTATTTCGCCCGCTTCACCGACCCCAAGGCTGATGACCCGACCGTCCCGGGCGTAGCGAACAACTGGCTGCCGGTGGACCAGTATATCGGCGGCGTCGAGCACGCGATCCTGCACCTGCTCTATTCGCGCTTTTTCACCCGCGCCATGCACAAGACCGGTCATCTGGGGATGGATGAGCCGTTCAAGGGCCTCTTCACCCAGGGCATGGTGGTGCACGAGACGTATCGCGCTGACGGCGAATGGATTTCGCCCGCCGAGGTGGAGATCAGCGCCTCCGAGGCCGGCCGCACCGCCAAGCGCCGCGACACGGGCGCCCCGATCGAGATCGGCTCGATCGAAAAGATGAGCAAATCCAAGAAGAACGTCGTCGATCCCGACGAGATTGTCGCGACCTATGGCGCCGACACGGCCCGCTGGTTCATGCTCTCGGACTCGCCGCCGGAACGCGACGTGCAATGGACCGAGGCCGGCATCGAGGGCGCCAGCCGCTTCCTGCAGCGCGTCTGGAAGATCGTGCAGGAATGCAAGTTCCTCGCC
>DASWWF010000362.1:0-4467 GCA_036401035.1 Devosia sp. | reverse complement strand
AGCAGCAGGCCGAGGCATTCGACGATGTGCAGCTTGTAGTTGAGGGTTTCCTCGTTGAGGAAAAACGCCTGGCTGGGCAGCGGGGCCATGGCCAGGGATGCCGTCACGACGGCGATAGCGGTCGCGAGCTTCATTTCGGAGTACTCCAGAGGGTCGCCACAACCACCGTCATCATAGCGCAGCGCCGATCCGGCGATATCGGAGCCTTAACCCTTGGTTAACCAGCAAAACCCGTGCACTGCAGCGCTGGGGTGTTTGCCGCACCGCCCGGAGCGACTATGTCGAGGCCATGCGCAAGCCGCCCCTGACCATGGACAACAAGATCGTCGTCATTACCGGCGCGACCAGTGGCGTGGGCAAGGAGACGGCACGGGAACTGGCCCGCCTCGGCGCCACCGTCACCATCCTCGGCCGCGACTTCGACAGGGGCCTCGCCACCCTCGCCGAACTCAAGGCCACCGCCCGCCATCCGGATCGGCTGACCTTTCTCTCCTGTGACCTCTCCCGGCTCGACGACGTGCGCTCGGTTGCCGGCACGCTGCATGAGCGGCTCGACCATATCGATGTGCTGATCGCCAATGCCGGCGTCATCAACATGAAGCGCCGCGAGACCGTTGACGGTTTCGAGGAGACCTTTGCAGTCAACCACTTGGCGCATTTCCTGCTGACTGGGCTGCTTCTCGACCTCGTGCGCAAGGCGCCGCAGGGCCGCATCGTCGTGGTGTCATCCAACGCGCATCTGGTGGGCCGCATCCGCCGCGACGATCCGCAGCGGCGCAAGGGCTATCGCAGCTTCGGCGCCTATGCGGCCTCGAAGCTCGCCAATCTGCTTTTCACCTTCGAGCTGGCCCGGCGCCTCGATGGCACGCCAGTCACCGTCAACGCCCTGCACCCGGGCGCCGTCGCATCGAACTTTTCGCGCAACAATGGCGGCATCGCCCGTCTCAGCATGAAGCTGCTGCGGCCCTTCTTCATCAGCCCGGCCCAGGCGGCCGAGACGCCGGTCTACCTCGCCACAGCGCCCGGCCTCGCAGCCGTCACCGGCCGCTATTTCTACCACAAGCGCCAGCACCCCACGGCCCCGCGGGCCCATGACCGAGACACCGCCGACTGGCTCTGGCGCGCCAGCGAGACCCTGACGGGCTTTACCTATCCGAAGCTCTAGCTGCCCGAGGTGACGTAGCAGCCGCCGCCGGCCGATTTGATCGCGCCGCAGATGGCATTGGCGTTTTCGGCCGAGGCTGCCGGAACGCGCACAGCATAGACGGTGCCGGCATCGCCCTGGCTAGACGAGATTTCCGGCACCGCCGTGCCTATGGCGCCCGCATACATGTCCTTGGCATATTGCAGCGAGCGGTCGGCCTCGTCCTGGCTTTCGCGCCAGGCCAGCATGACAAAGGCGCCCCCGGGGGGCGGCGTCGCCGTCGTGTCACCCGAACCGCCGTCGGGTTGACCCCAGCCACCGGTCTGGCCCCAGCCCGGCGTCGTGCCGTTGGGCTGCAGCGTCCCCGGGCTGCTGTTGCCGGCCGAAGGCTGCGTCTTGGGCGTCGAGACCAGCGCCACTTCGATATCGTCGCCGCGGTCGATGCCGAGCTTGCTCACTTCGTCGGCGGTGAAGATGTACATCTCGGCCGGCGGCGTCTGCAGCATCACGGTGATGATCGACTGCGTCACCTCGAATTCGTCGAGTGCGCTCAGCACGTCGGCCAGCGTCGTCTGCGCCAGCACCAGGTCGGCGACTTCCGCCGAGATCTGGTGCACGCCCAGTTCGCCGTCCACTTCACGATTCTGGCCGGCAAAGAAGATGTAGGAACAGGCCGAGTAGCAACCCATGCCCGAGCCGACGAGCGTGCTCATGCCGCGTTCCTTGACCTTGTGGGCCACCACCAGCGCATCGTCCACATAGCCGCCGGGGCTGTTGAGCAGCAGAACCTTGGCGTCCGGTCGCGCCGAGACGGCCTTGTCGAAATCGGCCACCAGGGTCGAGCCGATCTCGCCGTTGAGCGCGATGACTTCGGGGCTCTCGGCCGGCAGCGACCACACCCCGAAGGCGTTGGCAGTCGAAGCCGCCGCCTTGTCGGTTTCCACCGGCGCGAGGAATTTAAGCGGGATGAAATAGGAGGCGATGAAGATCTTGATGATCTGCGCGTCGGAGGCGTGCTCGGGCGTCCAGCTCAGCGAATAGCCGACGCTTTCGGTGCCGGCATTCTCATAGAGCGTATAGAACTCGCGGCCGTTGCGGGTGCCGGAGATGACGAAGCGGCTGGTGTTGTAGCTCGCGTCAGTCACCACCAGCCCGTCCTGGGTGGCGTTGTAGCTGGCAAAGAGCGCCGAAAAGCCCATCTCGCTCTGCTGCGTCACCAGCGTTTCGAGCATGATGCCGCCATCGGGCGTCGCATAGGTGTTGCCGTTGTTGTAGGGCGTGACCTCGCTGAGCAGCCCCGCCGGCAGCACCAGCGAGCTGCGGCCCTCATTGTCGGTGGTGTCGGCCAGGCCGAGCCGCTTGTAGATCACGTCCGACTGGTCGTAGAGCGCCTGCCGCTGGTCGGCATCCAGCACGCCGGTGGGATCGATTCCCTGGCTTTGCTGAAAGGCCGTGATCGCCTGATAGGTGTTCTCGCCGAACTGCCCGTCGATGATGAACTTGAAGTGGCCGAGCAGCACCAGATCGTACTGCACCCCACTCCGCTCTTCCTCGGTCAGGCTTTCGAACCAGGCCTGACTCTCCGCCTTGTCCGCCAGCGCCGGCGCGGCCGCCAGCAATCCGAGAAGCACCCCGAAGAAAACGACCAGCGCCTTGCGCATGTTGAACTATCCGCGTCCCTGTCCCGGCACCATTCTGGCACCACTCCGGGACGCTGGCTAGATCGTGTAGCTCGCCTGCCAGCCGAACAGTTGCTCATAGAGCTCGTCGGCCAGCTGCTCCGGCGTCCGCTTCGACCCATCGAGCACGATGTCGGGGTTCTCCGGCGCCTCGTAGGGGCTGGAAACGCCGGTGAAATTCTTGATCTCGCCGGCCCGGGCCCGCTTGTAGAGCCCCTTGGGGTCGCGCGCTTCCACCACGTCCAGCGGGGTCGCGACATAGACCTCCTTGAAGGCGATGTCGCCGGCCACTTCGCGCGCCAGCCGCCGCTCGTTGCGGAAGGGCGAGATGAACGAGCAGAGCACGATGAGCCCTGCATCTGCCATCAGCCGCGCCACTTCGGCGACTCGGCGGATATTCTCGACCCTCGCCTCGTCGGTGAAGCCGAGGTCCTTGTTGAGCCCGTGCCGCACATTGTCGCCATCCAGGATGTAGCAGTGCCGGCCTTCGCTGGTGAGCCGTTTCTCGATGAGGTTGGCGATGGTCGACTTGCCCGACCCGGAAAGCCCGGTGAACCAGACGATCGTTGGGTCCTGCCCCTTCATCCGCGCCCGGACTTCCCGGTTCACGTCGAACGACTGGTACGAGAGATTCTGCGCCCGTCTGAGGCCGAAATCGATCACCCCGGCGCCCAGCGTCGCATTGGAAATGCGGTCGATCAGGATGAAGGCGCCGGTCTGGCCGTTGCCGGCATAGCTGTCGAAGGCGATCGGCTTGTCCGTCGCGATCGTCAGCGTGCCCACCTCGTTGAGGTCGAGCACCCTGGCGGCGCTCTCCTCGAGCGTGTTCACATTGGTCTTGAACTTCAGCCCGGTGATCGAGGCCGGCACCTGCTGCGACCCGATCTTGAGCAGATAGCTCCGCCCCGGCAGCGCCTGCTCTTCGGCCATCCACACGACGCGCGCCTGGACCTGGTTGGAAAATTCCGGCGTCTCGCCGGGATGGGTCAGCATGTCGCCGCGAGAGATATCGACCTCGCGGTCGAGCACCACCGTCACCGCTTCACCGGCAATGGCGTCGGGCTGGTCGCCGTCCATGGTGACGATGCGGGCGATCTTGGCGGGCTTGCGCGATGCTGCCACCAGCACGTCGTCGCCGACCTTGAGGATGCCCGAGGCCACGGTGCCCGAAAAGCCACGGAAATCGAGGCTGGCGCGGTTCACCCACTGCACCGGGAAGCGCATGGTCTTGGCCGTGCGGTCGCTCGCCACCTCGATGGTCTCGAGATAGGGCACCAGCGCCGGACCGGTGTACCAGGGCATGGCCGCGCTGTTGGCCAGGATATTGTCGCCCTTGAGCGCCGAGACCGGGATGGCCGCCAGCGACTCGAAGCCGAGGTCCTTGGTAAAGGCCCGGTACTCCGCCTCGATCGCGTCGAACGTCTCTTGGCTATAATCGACGAGGTCGATCTTGTTGACCGCCAGCACCACGTGCTTCACCCCGATCAGGCTCAAAATGAAGCTGTGGCGCCGCGTCTGTGTGAGCACGCCCTTGCGCGCGTCGATCAGCACGATCGCGAGGTCGGCGTTCGAGGCGCCCGTCGCCATGTTGCGGGTATACTGCTCGTGGCCCGGCGTATCGGCGACGATGAACTTGCGCTTGTC
>DASWWF010000361.1:0-2441 GCA_036401035.1 Devosia sp. | reverse complement strand
CATGATCGCCTCGATGACCACCCTGCCGGTCTTCGGCGTGCCGGTGCAGTCCAAGGCCCTCAGCGGGCAGGACAGCCTCCTCTCCATCGTGCAGATGCCGGCCGGTGTGCCGGTGGGCACGCTCGCCATCGGCAATGCCGGCGCCACCAATGCCGCGCTGCTGGCGGCCGCCGTGCTGGCCCTCGCCGACCCCGAACTGGATGCCCGTCTCGTGCACCTGCGGCGCGAGCAGGCCGATGCCGTCCCCCTGTTCCCGAGCGACGATGTCTAATAACGAACCTCTGCCGCAGGGCAGCACCGTCGGCATTCTCGGCGGCGGTCAGCTTGGCCGCATGCTGGCGCTTGCCGCTGCCCGGTTGGGCGTCAAGACCCACATCTTCTGCCCCGATCCCGACAGCCCGGCCTTCGACGTCACCGCGAAAAAGACCGTCGCCGCCTATGACGACGAGCAGGCGCTCGCCGTCTTTGCCAGCCAGGTCGATGTCATCACCTACGAATTCGAGAACGTGCCGGCGCGCACCGCCCGCTTCCTCTCGGAACTGAAGCCGCTGCGCCCCGGCGCCAATGCGCTCGCCATCTCGCAGGATCGGCTGGCCGAAAAAGCCTTCCTCACCGTCAACCGCATTGCCGTCGCCCCCTTCGCCGCTGTGTCGAACCTCGATGTGCTCGACGAGGCCATGGCCGAGATCGGCGCCCCCGCCGTGCTCAAGACCACCCGCATGGGTTATGACGGCAAGGGCCAGCGCATCGTCCGCAACGATGCCGATGCCGGCGTCGCCTTCGAAATCCTGTCGCCCAAGCCGCTGGTGCTCGAAGGCTTCATCGAATTCGACAAGGAAATCTCCGTCGTCGTCGCCCGCAATACGCTGGGCGAAATCGCCGCCTTCGATCCGGCCGAGAACGTCCACCGCGATCATATTTTGAAGACCAGCACCGTCCCCGCCGACATCAAAAAGAAGACGGCCAGGCGGGCCCAGGAGATCGCCGAGCAGATCGTCACCGCGCTCGATTATGTCGGCGTGCTCGGCGTCGAGTTCTTCGTGCTCCCCGACGGGCGCCTGCTGGTCAACGAGATCGCCCCGCGCGTCCACAATTCGGGCCACTGGACCGAGGCGGTTTGCATCACCGACCAGTTCGAGCAGCATATCCGTGCCATCCTGGGCTGGCCGCTGGGCGACCCCACGCGGCTCGCCGACGTGGTGATGGAGAACCTGATCGGCGACGAGATCGCCGCCATTCCCGAAGCGCTCGGACCGGGCATCCGCCCCCATGCCTATGGCAAGGCCGAGTCGCGCGCCGGCCGGAAGATGGGCCACATCAACCGCGTCATGGCAAAAACCCGAGCGAAATAGGCGTTTTTTGCCCTCGTCCACTGTGGACAAGCGGTTAAGGTTCCTCTATACACCGCGCCACGATGACCGGCTTGCTGGTCGGCGCAGACATTCTATGGACTGGTTCCCGGGATTTCCGCGCTTCACTCAAACAGATCTGACGATTTACGAAGGGCGGTTGCGCTTGCAAGTAGTTGTTCGCGATAACAATGTGGATCAGGCGCTCCGGGCCCTGAAAAAGAAGCTTCAGCGCGAAGGCGTTTTCCGCGAGATGAAGCTCCGCAACTACTACGAGAAACCGTCCGAGAAGAAGGCGCGCCAGAAGGCCGAGGCCGTGCGCCGCGCCCGCAAGCTCGCTCGCAAGCGTGCCCAGCGCGAAGGCGGTCTGCCCGCTCCGGCCGCTGCCGCCCGTCCGGCTCGCCCGTAAGGGTTGGCTGAGATTCGCGAGAATCCAGATGATCACGCCGCCTCAACGGGCGGCGTTTTCGTACCGACTGAACAAATCGAATTGTTGCGGGGGCAACAGGGGTCTTGCCGATTTTCCGGCAATCACTAGACTCCGCTTTAGGGTCGAACAGTAAAGCGTCAACACTCACCACTGAGGGACTTTTCACCATGAAGAAACTGCTCGCTGCTGCGCTCGCCGCCGTAGTCCTCTCCACCACCGCGGCTGTCGCCGATGCGCGCGTCCAGGTCGGCCGCCTCTCCTGCGACGTCGATGGCGGCGTGGGCTTCATCATCGGCTCGTCCAAGGACATGACCTGCAAGTTCATCCGCAAGGGCCACAAGACCGAGACCTACTACGGCAACATCAAGAAGCTCGGCCTCGATGTCGGCATCACTGATCGCACCCGTATCGAATGGCTGGTCTTCTCCGCCTCCTCGACCAAGGTCGGCAAGGGCTCGCTGCGCGGCACCTATGTCGGCGGCTCGGCCGAAGCCTCGCTGGGCGCCGGCCTCGGCGCCAACTGGCTGATCGGCGGCTCGCGCAAGGGCTTTGCCCTGCAGCCCTGGTCCGTCCAGGCTTCGACCGGCGTCAACCTCACCTGGGCCTTCTCCGGCCTCACCCTCGACTAAGCTTCGGCTGTCGCAGAATTTCCGAAACGCCGG
>DASWWF010000360.1:0-2912 GCA_036401035.1 Devosia sp. | reverse complement strand
CCTGGAAGTCCTCGTCGTAGAGGTTGAGCGCGTCGACCTCGTGGCCCTTGGATTGCAGCGCATCGACGACTGCGTTGAACAGCGCGCGGTTGTAGCTGGTCTCGACCGGATGGGCGTGGACGACGTGGACCTTCATTCGGCCGCCTCAACCGGGGTGAGGCCCTCGAAGAGCCAGGCGCGGCCGGCGTTGAAGTCGAAGTTCGGATCTTCCCAGGCCACCATCTTGCCGGGGTTGAGAATACCCTTGGGATCGGCCTGGCGCTTGAAGTCGAGCTGCTTCTGGTCGGTGCGCTTCATGCCGCCCTCTTCGAGCGTATAACGATGCGGGTTGAAGACGTCGCAGCCATTGTCTTCGTGGATGCGGATGATCTCTTCGAGCCGCGCCTCGCTGGTGTAGCGGACCAGCGGCAGGCCCGCATAGGTGACGACGCCGTCCTGCCGGGTCATCTCGATGTGCATGGGCAGTTCGTCGCCGAGCAGCGTCACGATCTTTTCCACATGGGCGACGGTGGGGTAGCGGGTCTGCAGGTACGTGATCGACTCGTCGATCTTGAGCGCCCGCAGCGTGGTGTGGTTCCAGGCCAGTTCATAGACCGGCGGCAGCTTGGCCTTCACGTCCTCGGCGACTTCGTCGGAGCGATAGCGGATGTCGCCCTTCCAGTGCTTGACGAAGAGCGTCATGGCGGCGGCCGAGACCGGCGCGACCATGATCAGCACCACCGACTGGCCGTCCTTGAGGTAGGGCTTGTGGCGGTTGAAATAGGCCTCCGGGATCGGTGCCGCGCAGGGCGACAGTTCCTTGATCAGCAGGCCATCCTGCAGCGCCACGGCTTCGGAGAAGCGGCAGGCTTCGATGAAGTCGTCGAAGCCGACGATCATGTCGATCCAGTCATGCGCGCCGGTCAGCGGCATCTCGGCTTCGACGATGATGCCGTTGGTGCCATAGGCGTGGGCGACCTTGAGGATATCCTCGCCGCTCAAATCGAGTTCGCGCGGTTCGGCCTCGCAGGTGATGACCTTCAGGCCAAGGATTGAACCCAGCGCGCGCAGGCCGCCCCAGCGGATCGAACCGACACCGCCCGAGCCGCCGGCAATGAAGCCGCCGATCGAGGCCATGCGGTAGGTCGAGGGGTGGAAGCGGAGTTCGCCGCCCACGGCCGCCCTGGTCTCGTGGTCCATCTTCTCGAGCACGGCGCCTGCCTGGGCGCGAACCCGGTCGGGCTTGATCTCGAGCACCTTGTCCATGCTCATCAGGTCGAGCATGGCGCCACCCGAAAGCGGCATGGCCTGGCCGTAATTGCCGGTGCCGGCGCCGCGCGGGGTGATGGCGACATCGTGCTTGAAGGCAGCGCGGAGGACGGTCTTCACTTCCTCGTTCGACCGCGGGGAAACCACGATATCGGCGGTGACGTGGTCGAGCTTGGCCTTGAGCACCGGCGAATACCAGTAGTGGTCGCGGCTGCGCTGCTGGACGATGCGGGGATGGTCCTGGACCGGGATGTCGCCGAGTTCGGCGCGGAAGGCATCAAGGGTCATGCGGAGGCTCCCATAAGGTCGTCGAGTTCACGGTAATCGGGCAAGGTGGTGTCGATCGCGGTGCCCTTGCGGAGCACGGTGCGATCGGACTGCGGGCGGGACATCAGTTCGGTCCAGCTGCGGGCGGAAAAGAGCACGAGGTCGGCTGGCGCCGCGGCCTCGATGGTCGCCGCATAGGTGAAGCCGCCGATCGCAGCCGGATCGGCGCCGACGGCGCGAGCCCAGGCGAAGGCCTCGGCCTGCGGGTGGTCGAAATGGAGGATGCGGGCGCCCTCGCGGAACACCTCGAAACCGTCGAGATCGCCATAGGCGTAGAAGGGGTCGCGGGTATTGTCCGAGGCGATGGCGACGCGGCCGCCGGCGGCCTTGAGTTCATTGAGCAGGGTGACGCCGCGCCAGCGCGGGGTGCGCAGCGTGCCGTTCTCGTTGTGCCGGTCCTGCAGGTACATGTTGCACATGGGCAGCGAGACCACGGCGACACCGGCCTCGACCACCTTGTCGACGACATATCTGGCGTGGTCGTCGGGCTGCACGGCCAGTGCGCAGCAATGTCCGGCGAGCACGTCGCCGTCATAGCCGGTCTCGATCACCGCCTCGGCGAGCGTCTGCAGCGCCGTTGCCGCGGGGTCGGGCGACTCGTCGGCGTGGATGTCGATGTCGAGGCCAAACTCACCGGCGACCTCGATGAGGTTGCGCATGATCTTGGGATTTTCGGCATGCACTGCGGTCGAGCCACCGAGCACGCCGCGATGCGCCTTCACCACCCGGGCGACTTCGCGCAACTGCGCGATGTCGACCATCACGTCCGGCCCGACGATGGAGACCGCCTGCAGCTCGATGCGGCCGGCCCAGTGCTCGCGCATCTTTTCGAACACCGCGAAAGAGATCTCGTGCTGCGGCGGGGTCGAGTCGAGATGGGTGCGGATGGCGGCGGTGCCGTGGGCCCAGGCGCAACGCAGCGCGAAGTCGAAGCGGCGCTCGACATCGTTGGCGGCCCAGTTGGCGGTGCGGTCGTCGTTGACCGCCATCAGGGCGCCCCACCAGGTGCCGTCCGGGCTCGGGCGGCGCGGCCAGATGTGGCCCTTGTCGAGATGGGTATGGAGATCGACGAAGGCCGGCAGCACGATGCCGCCGTCCATGTCGACGACGTTCGACAGGGTCGGCGCCGAGCCGGCCGGCGTCACGGCCGTGATCAACCCGTTCTCGACGCTGATGTCGACTTTGGCCAGGGCGCCGGAGTCCGCCTTGCCCATCACGCTCTCGGGCACCGAGGCGTTGGTGATCGAATAGTGCCCGTCGGCCGGGATCGTCCGTGCCACCTCAGTTCTCCCGCTTGAGGGCGCTCTCGTGCCAGCGGTGCAGCAGCAGCCAGGAGA
>DASWWF010000359.1:0-3729 GCA_036401035.1 Devosia sp. | reverse complement strand
CACGTGGACATGTCGCATGTGCCGCTGACGCCGCGCAGTGACTTCAACGTGCAGCTCTGCGGAGTCACCAGCCCGCTCACCGGCACCTATCTCGACGAAGGCGCCGGCTATGAGCTCGATTGGGACCGGAGTCTCCTCCCCACGCTGATGTTCTGGCACACCGATGGCGGCATCGGCGGCGAGCCATGGAACAACCAGTTCCGCGCCCTCGGGTGCGAGCCGTTGGCCGCCGCCTTCGACTTCCACACCGACGTCTCGACCGGGCCGAACCCGATCAACACGCGCGGGGTCAAGACCTGGATCGACATCGATCCGGCCAGGCCGGTCGAGATCCGGCACGCGATCCGCACCTTCGCGACCTGACACGGAACGGGCCCGGCGCCGTCAAGTTGAAGCCTTGATGGCGCCCCGTTCTGTGCCGATAGCGTCACGCCGAAATCCCATCAAGGAGCGCCCGATGCGCCTAGTCCCTGCCCTCGTCCTCGCCACCCTGCTCGCCACCGGGCCTGCCTTCGCTCAGGACGCGACCACGCCCGCCGCTCCGGCCGAGCCCGCTCCCGCTGCCCCGGCGGCACCGGCGGAACCCGTAGCGCCGCCGGATGTGGCGACCATCGGGCCCAATGCCGATCGCGACTTCTGGTGCGCGCTGGCCTATAGCCTCACCGCCCGCGCCGGCCAGATCGGCGGCAACGAGGCGCTGGCCAATGGCGAGTCGGCCAAGAGCCAGATGCTGTTCGCCGGGCTCGTGACCACGATGAAGGCCGGCGGCTTTGGCGAAGCGCAGTTCAACGCGCTGACGGCAAAGTACACCATTGCCCTGCTCGACCCCTTCGCGACGCCCGCCTTCACCCGCGAACAGTGCGAAGCGGCCGTGCCAGAGGCCAAAGCCATCGTCGACGCCGCGCAGCCCGAGACGCCGGCTCCCGCCGATCCGGCCACGCCAGACGCGCCCGCGGCCGATGCGCCGGCAGCGGATGCACCGCCGGCCCAGTAAGGGTCAGATGTAGAGAATGAGGCAGGTGGCGCCCTGGCCGAACGAGGTCAGGCGCTGCCACATCTCGGGGTTGATGCGCCGCAAACGCCGGACCATCGAGACCAGGCGGCCGCCGCCGACCGCCTTAACGAGCGACTTGGCCTGCACCGCCGCCAGATAGCTCTGCGCCGCGACCTTGGTCCGCATATCCTGCGGACCGACCAGCATCATGCCCATGGCCCGCTCGTCGTTCCAGAGCCCTTGCACCAGATGGCCGCTGACCGTGGTGGCCGCGTCCATCTCGGCCGCGTCGCCACGGTCGTAGAAGGCCTCAATCACCAGATATTCGAGAATCAGCCCGGGGCTGAACCGACGATAGCTTTCGTCATAGGCGCATTTGGGCGTGAACAGGGTCCCCGCCGCCTCGAGATTGATGCTGACGGCTATCGGCTGCCCATCGAGCAGCAGGCTGTCGGTCGTCACCGCCTCATTGGCATGCATGGCCTCGCGGATGAAGCGGGCATGCTCGGGGTCGGAGAGGAACGAGGTGCCCGCCGCGCCCTTCCAGCCGCCATGCTCCATGACGAGGAAATCTTCGATGCGCTGGCGGACGTGGCCGGGCTCAATGGCCCGCTCGAATTCCACCTCTCCCGCCTCCTGTAGCCGGCGCAGCGTGCGCTGGATGTCCTTGGCGCGGCTCTTGGACAACACCGTCTTCACGTGCACCTCGAACCCGCCGCTGAGCCGGCGCAGCTTGGCGCGCTGATAGCGGGTCAAGGGCGTCAGATCGAAACGGGCAGCCTGCAAGTGCCGGCCGCAGAGCTCGGCGAAGCCGCTGCCCAGATCCACATGCGGAAAGCGCCAGCGGCGCGGGATGCGGCCGGCCTGCATGGCCTCGAACCAGGTGGCGATGACGTCGGCCGCGTAATCGCGATGGATCAGCGGCTGGCCGCTCATCTGGTAGAGATTGGTGGCGCCGATGGCGACCGGCACCGGAAACCGGCTCAATCGGAACGGGAAGAAGCCGACCAATCTACCGTCGGCGCTGTGCACCGTCAGCGCGCGTAAGCGCGTGTCGCGGTCGATGGTCGCAAGGCCGGCGGCCATGTAGCGGCGGCTGTAGAAAGGGTTGGGGTCGAGCGCGCTATCGCTCAACGCGTCCCACTGCTCGGGGCAGATGCGCGCAAGGTCATCCGCATCGGCCAGCTTGAGTTCAAGCATACCCAGCGTTTCACCGATCGATCCGGTGCTGTCCCCGCTCTGTCGCACGCACATTCCCCCGCGGCATGAGTGTTGGCAAACTCAAACCTAGCGGCAGGCTTCGGCTACACCAAGCAAGACTGTCCCGGCTGGTTAAGGCGATCTGCCCGGCCAAACAAAAAGGGCAGCTTTGCAGCTGCCCTTTGAATTCTACTGAACCGATACTGCTCAGCTGGCGAGCAACGGCACCGGATCCACCGGAGTGGCACCCTTGCGGAGCTCGAAGTGGAGCTGCGGGCGGGAGACGCCGCCGGTCATGCCGGCCGAACCGATATTGTCGCCGCGGTTGACCACATCGCCCTTGGTGACGCTCATCTCCTTGAGGTGAGCATAGGCCGAGACATAGCCATTCGGGTGGCGGATCAGGATCAGGTTGCCGTAACCCTCGACACCCGAGCCGACATAGATCACCTGGCCGTTTTCGGCGGCGCGGATGGCAGCGCCTTCCGGCGCCTCGATGTTGATACCCGTACCCTTGGAGTTGCCGAAATCGGTGATCACGCGGCCGCTCACCGGCCAGCGGAACTTGTCGGCGCCGGAGAGCTTCGGCTCGGCCTTGGGCTGCACCAGCGGCTTGTTGACCGGCTGGGTATTGCTTTCGAGCAGCTGCGGGCTGGCGATCGGGGTGGATTCGTTCGGCTTGATGTCGGCGACGACGGTCGGCGCCTGGGTGCCGCCGCTCGGCTTGGTGGCCGGAACCGGGGTAGCCGCCGCGATGGTGCTCTTGGGAGCGCCCGAGCCCTTCATGCCGGGGACGACGATCTTCTGGCCGACATAGATCTTGTCGGGCGAGGACAGGCCGTTGGAAGCGACGAGCGCCTGGGCGGTGACATTGTAGAGCCGCGCGATGGTGTAGAGCGACTCACCCGAGGCGATGACATGGACATAGGCATCGGCCGGAACGGAAACGAGCGAGGGGCTCGGGGTGGCAGATGCGGACGGCGTCGGAGCCAGCGCCATCTTGGGTGCGGCGGGAGCGACCGGAGCGAGTTGGGGTTGAGCGGACATAGGGACGTTCCCACTGTTTGATGACGCAAGCACAGGCAAATCTTCGGTCGAAACTGAGCCCATCGGAGCCGATCCGGCATTGGGCAGCGTGCCGGTGACGAACGTGCCGCCGCCGCTACCGCCGCCGATGTCGGAAGGTGGAATGAACGGGCCGGATGCGACGCGCGTATTTGCAGGGCCAAGGGCCCTCGGCATCGGCTGACTCATGTTGCCGGCACTCGACTGGCCCACCGAACCGGTAACCGTCCGGTCACCGAATGCCCGACTGCCCAGTGCCGTACAACCCGACAAGGCAGCCGCGCCGGCGAAGATTCCGACAATTGCCGCTGCCTTAAGCGCCTTGCTCATCACGCGTTTACGCATCAGTCCACTCGTACGCAGGTACTCAATGGAGATGACTATGCGGGGTTAAGGTAAAAACTGACTTAAATGCCGTGCGATTTGCGCATTTTGTCAGAGGCCGGATTCAGGGAACGATAAGGTTACCG
>DASWWF010000358.1:0-4780 GCA_036401035.1 Devosia sp. | reverse complement strand
GACCCAGACCTTGTCGCCTTCCTTGACCACGTCGGTGGTCTTCTGCACGCGCTGGTCGGCCAGCTGGCTGATATGCACCAGGCCGTCCTTGGCGCCGAAGAAGTTCACGAACGCGCCGAAATCGGCGGTCTTGACCACGGTACCCTGGTAGATGGCGCCCACTTCCGGCTCATCGGTGATCGACTTGATCCACTTGATGGCGGCGTCGATCGCCTTGCCGTCCGAGGACGAGACCTTCACGGTGCCGTCGTCGTTGATGTCGACCTTGGCGCCGGTCTTTTCCACGATCTCGCGGATCACCTTGCCGCCCGAACCGATCACTTCGCGGATCTTGTCGGTCGGGATGGTGATGGTCTCGATGCGCGGAGCGAACTCGCCCACGGTCGAACGCGAGGTGTCGAGGGCCTTGGCCATTTCCCCGAGGATGTGGTTGCGACCGTCCTTGGCCTGCGCCAGGGCGACCTTCATGATCTCCTCGGTGATGCCGGCGATCTTGATGTCCATCTGGAGCGAGGTCACGCCGTCGGCAGTGCCGGCCACCTTGAAGTCCATGTCGCCGAGGTGATCTTCGTCACCCAGGATGTCCGAGAGCACCGCATAGCGGTCGCCTTCGAGGATCAGGCCCATGGCGATACCCGCCACCGGCTTCTTGAGCGGCACGCCGGCATCCATCAGCGACAGCGAAGTGCCGCAGACGGTCGCCATCGAGCTCGAGCCGTTGGACTCAGTGATCTCGGAGACGACGCGGAGCGTGTAGGGGAACTCTTCGGGCTTGGGCAGCATCGGGTGGATGGCGCGCCAGGCGAGCTTGCCATGGCCGATTTCGCGGCGGCCGGGCGAACCCATGCGGCCCGCTTCACCAACCGAGTAGGGCGGGAAGTTGTAGTGAAGGAGGAAGGTTTCCTTCTTGGTGCCTTCGAGCGAGTCGATGAACTGCTCGTCGTCGCCGGTGCCGAGCGTCGCGACCACGAGGGCCTGCGTTTCGCCACGGGTGAAGATGGCCGAGCCGTGGGTACGCGGCAGCACGCCGACTTCAGCCAGGATCGGGCGGACGGTGACGAGGTCACGGCCGTCGATGCGCGACTTGGTGTCGAGGATGTTCCAGCGGACGATCTTGGCCTGCAGGTTATGGACGACTTCGCCCAGGTCCTCGGCCGAAACCTCACCGGCTTCGATCTTGGCGGCGAAGTGTTCCTTCACCTTGGCATTGGCGGCATCGACCGCAGCGTAGCGCTCGGCCTTGTCGGTGATCTTGTAGGCGGCGCGCAGGTCGGCCTCGGCAATGGCGAGGACGTCCTTTTCCAGCGCCGAATAGTCCGGCGGGCTGAAATCGCGCGGTTCCTTGGCGGCCAGTTCGGCCAGCTTGATGATCGCTTCGATGACCTTGACCGAGGCGGCGTGACCGAACATCACGGCGCCCAGCATCACCTCTTCGGAGAGCTCCTGGGCTTCCGATTCAACCATCAGCACGGCGTCGTGCGTGCCGGCCATCACCAGGTCGAGCTTGCTGTCGGCGCGACGGTTGACGTCGAGGTTCAGCACATATTCGCCGTCGATATAGCCGACGCGGGCAGCCCCGATCGGGCCCATGAACGGCACGCCCGAAATGGTCAGCGCGGCGGAGGCCGCGACCATCGAGAGCACGTCAGGATTGTTCTCCATGTCGTGCTGCAGGACGGTGATGATGACCTGCGTCTCGTTCTTGTAGCCTTCCGGGAACAGCGGGCGGATCGGACGGTCGATGAGACGCGACACCAGGGTCTCGTTCTCGGTCGGGCGCCCTTCGCGCTTGAAGTAGCCGCCCGGGATCTTGCCGGCGGCGAAGTACTTTTCCTGGTAGTTGACGGTCAGCGGGAAGAAGTCCTGGCCCGGCTTCGGCTTCTTGGCCGAAACGACGGTGGCGAGGACAACGGTTTCGCCGAGGGTGGCGAGCACGGCGCCGTCCGCCTGGCGGGCGATCTTGCCGGTTTCGAGAGTGAGCGGCTGACCGCCCCAGTTGATCTCGACTTTGTGGTGATCGAAATTAATGGGCATTGCTTGTCTTTCCATTCTGCCGGATAGGCGGAAACGCGGGGCGTAGGAGCCCGCGAACCTATCCGCTGTGCCAGCTCGGCCCCGCACCCCATGTGCGTTTGGCCGGCCCAAAATCGGCACTGTTTCCGCCGGCGACTTGCTTGTCAGGCAAGGCGGAACATGGACAAGACGATGAGCCGCTCATGTCTCTGGGTGAGGGGCACCCGCTGGTGCCGTGAGCGGCCGATGATCTCGCCATGCTCCGCGTAGACTAGCCGGTCTACGCTGTGGTCGCCCGGTGAGCCCGGGGCTGGCTCGCGAGGCGTACCTCGCAAGCCGGTCCGTTGATGGCGCTTAGCGGCGGATGCCGAGGCGCTCGATCAGGGTCTTGTAGCGCGCCTCGTCGATCTTCTTGACGTAGTCGAGAAGCGAACGACGGGTCGACACCATCTTCAGCAGGCCACGACGGGAGTGGTTGTCCTTCTTGTGGCCCTTGAAGTGTTCGGTGAGGTTGGCAATGCGTTCCGACAGGATCGCGACCTGCACTTCCGGCGAGCCGGTGTCGTTGGCCTTGGTCGCATATTCCTGGATCAGAGCGGCTTTGCGCTCAGCAGTAATCGACATCGGACAGTCCTTTCAAAAGAGGATGTGGGACGCTCGCGCCCGGGATGTCGTCCAGACGGAGCCGCGAATAAGCATAGGACGGGCTTGAGGCCCGGTCCGCCACTTGCGCGCCCATATAGGGGAAGTTCCCCGCAAGTTCCAGCTATTTTTCCGGAGCGGCGGTGGCGGCCGGCGGTTCGGACCCGGTCGTACCGGGCTTTTCGAGCTCCGTTTCCCCATGCGGGTCGCGCGCCGGATCGAGCGCTTCGGTGGGGATCGAAAAGGTCCACTCGATCCCGTCCGCATGCAGCGTCCGGGTCACGTCGGCGCCCAGCGCCCGGCCCACCATGTTCTCGAGCACCGTGGTGCCGAAGCCGCGGCGCTCGGCCCGCGCCGGCAGGCTGGGCACCAGTTCGCGCCAGAGGAACTGCACCCGGTCCGCCGTCCGCGTCCAGGTAACGCGGAGCGAGCCGGTATCGCTGGCAAAGGCGCCGTATTTCACCGCATTGGTGGCCAGTTCGTGCGCCGCCATGCCGATGATCTGCGCCGATTGCATGTTGAGCCGCATCGGCGGCCCCGACAGCTTCACCCGCTTGCCGTCGACCGGGCAGAAGGGGTCGATCTGCCGGGTCATCAGCTCTTCGAGATCGACGCCGATGACGCCGTTGGCCAGCAACAGGTCGGTCGAGCGGGCGAGGCCGAAGATGCGCTTTTCGAAGCTCTGCACGAATTCGGGGACGGTATCGGCGCCCTTGGCCGTCTGCTTGGCCATGGCGGCGATCACCGTCATCTGGTTCTTGGACCGGTGCGCCAGTTCGCGCATCAGGAAGCGGACCTCGACATCGGCGGCCCGGCGGCGGCGCGACGCCTCCGCGATGGCGGCCGACACGTTGGCGATCTCGCTGATCGGGTAGTCGCGGGCCGGCACCGTCTCGCCCGAGCCCAGGAGCTCGGCGTCGTCCTCGAGCCGGTGCACCGAGCGGCCGATCTGCAGGCTGACCCAGTAGATGACAAGGATCACCAGCGCCGCCAGCAGCAGGCCACCCACCAGCAGCGACCAGAACGCGTCGGCCAGCGGCCGCGTCACGATAGTGCTCGGCGCCCAGGCGACCAGCGTCCACCCGGTGATGAACGAGCGCTGTACCGAGGCGACCATGCCTCCGTCGGCCGTCTGGATCTCGTTCCAACCCGGCGCCGCGCTCAAGGCGTCGGTGTCGAGCAGGGTGAAATAGTCGCCGGTGCGGCTGGCTGCCGCCGAGCCGGCAATGATCCGTCCGGTGCGGTCGATCAGCGCCACGTTCCAGCCGTCCGGCAGCTTGTCGGCCAGGAGCGTCGCTGCCAGCGTTTCGCCATCGCGGCTCATTCCCAGCACCATCGGTCCGCCGGTCTGCGGAAAGATGGGGACCAGAATGGAAAAGACAAAGCGCTGGGACACCCGCCCCAGCACAAGATCGGAGACGACAATGTCGCGCGACTCGATGGCGCGTATGCCCGATTGCGGATCGTTGCTGGGCTGTGTTTCGGACGGGTAGTCGATGCGCGTGCTCATGATCGAGATCATGTTTTCGTCGAGCAGATAGGCCCAGGTGCCGGTCCCCTCCAGCCCGGCCTTTGCACGGGCATGGAAGGCAGCGATATCGCCCTCGAGCAGCGCCGGCGTCGTCGCCAGCACCTTGAGCGTGGTGATATTGGCAGTGAGTTCGCGCTCCACCGCCTGCACGATCGAGCGCGAGGAGCCGGTGATCAGCGTCTCGACCACCCGCTCCTGCGCCTCGTTGTTGCGCTGCAGCAGAACTGCGGAGAACACAAAGGCCGGGACCAGCGCCACCAATGCGAGGATGAACAGATAGAGAGCGATCGGACGCGGACGGCGCGGCGCAGCCTCGCCCGTCATGGCAGTCTTCGCGGCACCTGCGACGTCGGCCATGGTCCCCCGGGTGCCCCGCACCAATACGCACACGATTCCTGTCCCGGCGACGATAGCCGCAAGGCCGGAAGCGTTCAAACGCGACGCTAAGGATTTGGTTCCCTAAAGAATAACCCGGTCGGGCTTGAACTGCCCGGCCTCGACCTTGCCCAGCGCCAGCGCCTTGCCGGCAAAGCTGGCCCAGGCCGCCTCGAGCCAGAGCGGCGCATTCGCCCCGGTCAGCAGCACCGCATTGCC
>DASWWF010000357.1:0-2084 GCA_036401035.1 Devosia sp. | reverse complement strand
GACTCGCGGGGATAAGCGGAGGATTTTTGCTATGAGCCGGTCGATTGCTGACCTCGAAACGCCCTGCGTGCTGATTGACCTCGACCGGGTCGAAGCCAATCTCAAGCGCGCGCAGGATCATGCCGACGCCAATGGCTATGCGCTCCGGCCGCACATCAAGAGCCATAAGCTGCCGCGCTTCGCGAAGCGGCAGGTGGAACTGGGCGCCACCGGCATCACCGTGCAGAAGCTGGGCGAAGCCGAAGTGATGGCCGATGCCGGCCTCACAGATATCTTCCTGCCCTACAACATCATCGGCGAGAGCAAGCTGAGGCGTCTCAAGGCGCTCAACGAGCGGGTGACGCTGGCGGTCACCGCCGACAGTCCCGATACCGTCGCCGGATATGCGCGCACCTTCGGCAGCGGCAAGCCGCTCACCGTGCTGGTCGAGTGTGATACCGGCACCAATCGCTGTGGCGTGCAGACGCCGGCGCAGGCCCTTGCCCTCGCCCGTCAGATTGGACAGGCACCCGGTCTCACCTTCGGCGGGCTGATGACCTATCCGCCGGCCAAGAAGCCGGAGCAGTCGGAGGCGTGGCTGCGCGAAGCCATCGACCTCCTCACCCAAGCCGGGATCGCCGTGCCGAAGGTCACCAGCGGCAACACGCCCGACATGTGGCGCACCGGCCAAAGCCTCGTCACCGAGCGCCGGCCCGGCACCTACATCTACTACGATCGCATGCAGGTGGCGGCAGGGGCGGCGGGCTGGGACGATTGCGCGCTGACCGTGCTCGCCACCGTGGTCAGCCGGCCGACGCCCAACCGCATCGTCCTCGATTGCGGCTCCAAGGCGCTCTCCAGCGACATCGGCAATCTCACCGGCTATGGCCAGTTGCAGGGCACCGACATCACCATCAAGTTCGTCAACGAAGAGCATGGCGTCATCGAACTCGACACGCCGTCCGACACGCCCCGCATCGGCGACCGGGTGCGGGTGGTGCCCAACCATGTCTGCGTCGTCTCGAACCTCTTCGACGTGGTCAACCTCATCAAGGGCGACCAGGTGGTGGAGACTGTCCCCGTTGCGGCTCGCGGGCGAGTGGACTAGACCTGAGCCGGAACGGGAGTGGTATCAAAATGGTCGCTGATTGGTATGATGGGTTCGAACTCGAAAGCGAGTGGAACAGGGAGGAGGCCCGTTACCGGCTGATCCTCACCAATCACGGCAAGACAGCGGCCAAAGACTTCTCACTCGGCTTTTCCGGACCGGCCCGCGTCAGCGACGGCGCCGAAATCCGCGGCGGTTCGGTGGTGACGCAGCTCTCGAACTATTGCGAGATGGCGCCGCCGACGGGCTTCGTGCTCGAACCAGGCCAGTCCTGGACCGTCGACATCATGAAGCTCGACTATCCGATCCGGCACTGGACCGACGGCGCCACTGCCAGTTTCGTCATCCTGTCCGGCGGGGAGACGCGCACCGCGCTGACCCGTCCGACCCGTCTCGCCGGCAGCGACAAGGTGCGCAAGCGCGGCACCGCGCACTACCCGGTGCCGGATGCACCGCCGGTGCCGGTCTCGATCGTGCCGTGGCCGAAGGTGGTCGACGTCGCCGGCCGGCGCAGCGTACCGCTCGGTCTCGCCATCATGGGCGACAACGAGGCCACCGAGACCGTCGCCGATAATTTCGCGGCGCTGACGCAGTTCCTGTTCCCGGGCGAAGGCATCGTCCGCGACGACGACGAGGGCGGCTATCCGGTCGATATCCATTTCGACGAGAGCCTCGGCGAAGACGCCTATGCGATCGCCTTCTCGCCCGATGGCGCCGAGATTTCCGGCGGCGCCTATACGGGCCTGCTCTATGGGCTGATCACGCTGGGGCAGATTCAGCGCGGCGCACGGCTCCATGCGCAGAGCTTCTCCTTCCCCACCTCGGGCCGCATCGAGGACGAACCGGCCATGCGCTGGCGCGGGTGCCATCTCGACGTGGCGCGGCGGTTCTTTTCGAGCGAGGAGGTCAAGCAGTTCATCGCGGTCCTCGCCTGGAACAAGCTCAACGTGCTGCACTGGCACCTCTCGGACGACGAGGCCTGGCGGGTCGAGATCGA
>DASWWF010000356.1:0-5235 GCA_036401035.1 Devosia sp. | reverse complement strand
ACCGTCACCCGGCCCACCGACCAGCTCTACCGCATGGGCGGCGAGGAATTCTGCTTCATCATGCCCGACACCGAACTGGCAGACGCCATCGGCGCGGCCGAGCGCATCAGGCAAGCCTTCGAGATGTCGTCGGTGGATGCTCGCGGGATTGCGGTGCGCGCCACGGTCAGCATCGGCATCGCCTCGGCGGATCATTCCGGCTTCGACCTGGAACTACTGCTCGAGGCAGCCGACACGGCGGTCTACGAGGCCAAGGCGCGGGGACGGAACCAGGCGGTGGTGGCCGATGCCACGGCCCTGCGGCGGCCGGTGCCCGGAGTGCGGCGGCGGGCGTAGGACGCGGTATGCCCGGATCTCGTGGTGAGGTCCTTCGGAACAATCGAGCAGTCCCAGCGATCGTCATCTCCAGACGCGGGAGGCCAGTATGCTGCCGGCGCTGCAGTTGTGCATCGACCCATCCATACACTCGATCGTCACCCCGGCGGACGCCGGGGGCCCAGCTGCCTCGGTGATGCGGATCGAGCGCGGAAAGTGCCCCAGCATCGAGAGCGCTGGGTCCCGGCGTCCGCCGGGATGACGGCTGGTGGGTTGGAGGGTGACAAGCACAAGCCGCGACATCAGCGGATGCTGGATCCCCGCCTCCGCGGGGATGACACCGATTGTGTGGCGCGGGATGTGCCCGGACTGAGGGATCAATCCCTCGCCGGCAGCGTCACCTGGACGGCGCGCATGCCGCCGGGGGCGAAGACGTCGAGGTCGATGTCGACCCTGGGCAGCACCATGCGGCGGGTGCGGGCCGAGAGGGCGAGGACGGCGCCGAGGAGGTCGGAGACGCTGCGCTTCTTCGGCATCAAGCGTGCGGCGATGGCCTGGGTGGTGCGCGCACGCACCCCGGCATCGGCTGAATTCAGATCGGACTGCCCAATGAAGCGGGCGAGTTCCGAGAGGCTAGACGTATCGCTCATTTGGGCTACTCCAAAACACAGGCCCTAAACACGCGCTTCCCTGGGTGGCTGACCTTTAGCTTTGCATCGCCAGGCAGCTCATCTTGGCTTTCTTGAGTTCGTTGCACATCGCGGTCGCGTCATCGCGGCCCGAAAAGCCGGCGAAACGGGCGCGATAAAAGACCTGACCGCTCTTTTCGAAGCGCTCGACATAGGACTTCATCGAGCCCAGGGCGGAGAGCTTGGCGGCGGCATTGCCGAGCAGCGAGCTGGCGCCGGCTTCGGTCGGGGCGGCGCCGATCTGGACGATCCAGGTGCCACCGGCGGGAGCCGCGGCAGGCTCGGCGATCGGGGCCGGCATGGCCTGCGGCTCGACGGACGCGACCTGCACCGGCTGCTGTTCGACGCTGCCCGAGGTCATGAGGTCAATGGGTTCACCGGCGTCGCCGATGCCGACCGGCGGCAAGAGCGGGGCGGAGGGCGCGGTCTGGCCGAGCGGCGCCGGCTCGGCGCCGAGCTGGAAGGTGTCGCTGAGCCAGGCGCCGATCACGTCGAGGGGACGATCGCGCTGCGTGGGGGCGACGCTGGAAATGGCGGCGGTGGCCTGCATCGGCACGACCTGGCGCTCGATGCCGAGATCGGTCGGGCGCGAGGCCGGAACCGGCACCTGCTCGATGCTGGCGGTGATCACTTCGGGCTCGTTCTCGATGACGTCGAGCGCGGCTTCGGCGACCTGCACCTGCTGCTGCTGGCCGTTGAGACGCCAGGCCGGGTAGGGCAGCGGCGTGACCGGGCTGGGGTCGGAAGACGCAACCTGCACGGTGGCGCCCTTGCGGCCCGGCTGCGGGATCATGGCGACGTCGAGATAGTTCCCGGAGCGGCCCTTGGTGCCGTACTTCTTGACCAGTTCGCGCACCTTGGCGTCGCGGCTGCCGCTCGAGTCAAAGCCGAAGGCGGCGACGACGATGTGGTGGCCTTCGGCGCGGGCGGCGGTGAGGAGGTTGAAGCCCGAGGCGTTGGTGTAGCCGGTCTTGATGCCATCGACGCCGCGCTCGCCCAAGAGGCGGTTGTGGTTGCCGTAGGTGCGCTTGCCGTAGGAGAAGCTGCGGGTCTGGAAGTACTCGTAGTACTTGGGGAAATGCTGGTAGATGGCGATGCCGAGGAGGGCCTGGTCGCGCACCGTGGTGATCTGGCGGCTGTCGGGCAGGCCCGAGGCGTTGCGATAGGTGGTGCGGCTCATGCCCAGCGCCCGTGCGGTCGCGGTCATGCGCTCGGCGAATTTGGACTCCGAGCCGGAAATATGTTCGGCGATGACGCGGGCCATGTCGTTGGCCGAGAGCGTCACCAGCGCCTTGATGGCATTTTCGACGGTGATCTTGGAGCCGGCCTTGAGACCGAGCTTGGTCGGCACGGCCTTGGCGGCATGCTTGCTGACCGTCATCTTGTCCGAAAGGCTGATATTGCCAGCCGCAAGCTCCTGGAAGAGCACGTAAAGGGTCATCACCTTGGTGACGGAGGCCGGGTAGCGGGCGGCGTCGGAGGCGCTCTCATAGAGCACCTTGCCCGACTTGGCGTCGATCACGATACCGGCAAACTTGCGGGGAACGGAGGCGGCCTCGGCCGGCGCAGTGGCGGCGAAAGCGAGGAGCAGGGCAACGAAAACGCGCGCAAGGGAGAGGCGCGAAACGGCATGAAACAGTTGGGAAAACACCCAGAACTCCAACTCTAGATCGGGTCGGCACACGCCCCGTACGCAACGCTTACAAGGATCTGGCGCGGGGGTTCCCCAACGACCCACGACCGGACCCAAGCCGAAAGCTAGAGGAGCCCCGTTACCATTCCGTAAAATGCGATCTATTTCCGCCGCTTGGGTGAACGAGGTGGAAACCTGCCCATCTGGGTAGAAGTTTGAAGCCGATGGGCACTTAACAGCGAGAGGCTTTTGCCTACATAATGACCTCACCATGCTGCTTCGTTTCGATGACATAGAGAGCCGAGCCATGTCGGTCGCGTCTGCGACGGCACAGCCAGGCATGGACGCCGCGACAACGGCGAAAACCGATCCTACGCAGCCGGCCGGGGGGCGAGTGCGCCTCGGTCCGGGTGAGGGCGGCAAGGATCGGGACGGCGGGTCCAAGGGCGATACCGGGACCATCACCAAGACGCGCCCCAAGACCAAGAAGCCGAGCCTCTACCGGGTGCTGCTTCTCAATGACGACTACACTCCGATGGAGTTCGTCGTTCTCATCCTGCAGGACGTCTTCAACAAGACCCGCGAAGACGCCATGCGCATCATGCTGCACGTCCACAATCAGGGGGTAGGGGAGTGCGGCATCTATCCATTCGAGGTGGCCGAGACCAAGGTCACGCGCGTGATGGACACGGCACGCAAGAACCAGCACCCGCTGCAATGCGTGATGGAAAAACAATAGGATAGTCACATGCCCTCATTTTCCCGCGGACTCGAAAAGGCCCTCCATCAGGCCATGAACCTGGCGCGCGAGCGCGCCCACGAGTTCGCTACCCTCGAGCACCTGCTGCTGGCGCTGACCGACGATCGCGACACCATCGCGGTGCTGACCGGCTGCGACGTCGATGTCGAGGCGCTCAAGGGCGATCTCGAAGATTTCATCAACGAGGAGCTCGACAGCCTCGTGGTGCCCAACGGCCAGGACGCGCGACCGACCGCTGCGTTCCAGCGCGTCATCCAGCGCGCCGTGATCCATGTCCAGTCCTCGGGCAAGGAAGAGGTGACCGGCGCCAACGTGCTCGTCGCGATCTTTGCCGAGCGCGAGAGCCACGCGGCTTACTTCCTCGAACAGCAGGACATGAGCCGGCTCGACGCGGTCAACTTCATCTCGCACGGCATCACCAAGTCCGGCCCCAATGAATCGCGCCCGGTGCGCGGCGCCGAGAATGCCGAGACCGGCAATCAGGGCGAGAACGGTGAGCGCCAGGGCAATGGCCAGAGTTCGGCTTTGGCCGATTTCTGCGTCAACCTCAACGACAAGGCCAAGGCCGGCAAGATCGATCCGCTGATCGGCCGCGACGCCGAACTGCGCCGCACGATCCAGGTGCTCTGCCGGCGTTCCAAGAACAACCCGATCTATGTCGGCGATGCCGGCGTGGGCAAGACGGCGATTGCCGAGGGCCTCGCCCGCAAGATCGTCGAGGGCGATGTTCCCGAAGTGCTGCGTGGCGCCACCATCTACGCGCTCGATATGGGCTCGCTGCTGGCCGGCACCCGCTATCGCGGCGACTTCGAAGAGCGCCTCAAGGCGGTGATGAAGGAGCTGGAGAAGCATCCCGACGCCATTCTCTTCATCGACGAGATCCACACGGTGATCGGCGCCGGCGCCACCTCGGGCGGCGCGCTCGATGCCAGCAACCTCTTGAAGCCCGCCCTGGCTTCGGGCGGCATGCGCTGCATCGGCTCGACCACCTACAAGGAATATCGCCAGTTCTTCGAAAAGGACCGGGCGCTCGTCCGCCGCTTCCAGAAGATCGACGTGGCCGAGCCGACCATTCCGGACGCCATCGAGATCGTCAAAGGCCTGCGGACCTATTTCGAGGATTACCACAAGCTCAAATACACCGATGAGGCCCTGAAGGCCGCGGTGGAGCTGAGCGCGCGCTACATCAACGACCGCAAGCTGCCCGACAAGGCGATCGACGTGATCGACGAGACCGGCGCCAGCCAGATGCTGCTGACCGCCGAGAACCGCAAGTCGGTGATCGAGGTCACTGACATCGAGGCGACCATCGCCACGATGGCCCGCATCCCGCCCAAGTCGGTGTCGAAGTCCGATGCCGAATTGCTGGCCAATCTCGAACGCGACCTCAAGACGGTGGTGTTCGGCCAGGATGCGGCGATCTCGGCGCTGTCGTCGGCGATCAAGCTGGCCCGTGCCGGCCTGCGCGAACCGGAAAAGCCGATCGGCTCGTACCTCTTCACCGGCCCGACCGGCGTCGGCAAGACCGAGGTGGCCAAGCAGCTCGCCGATACGCTCGGCGTGGAACTGCTGCGCTTCGACATGTCCGAATATATGGAGCGCCACACGGTCAGCCGCCTGATCGGCGCCCCTCCGGGCTATGTCGGCTTCGACCAGGGTGGTCTTCTGACCGACGGCGTCGACCAGCATCCGCATTGCGTGGTGCTGCTCGACGAAATCGAGAAGGCCCATCCGGACCTGTTCAACATCCTGTTGCAGGTGATGGACCACGGCAAGCTGACGGACCACAACGGCAAGTCGGTCGACTTCCGCAACGTGATCCTGATCATGACGTCGAA
>DASWWF010000355.1:0-2069 GCA_036401035.1 Devosia sp. | reverse complement strand
CCGCCCCGGCCACGAGACCTACCCGACCTATCACGACAAGAATGTGGGGCTCGTGCTCCGCAATGCCGTCAACTGGGCGTTCAACGAGAACCGCTACCAGCACCTGATGAAGGCGCCGAACACGCCGGTGGACAAGGCGATTGAAAAGATCGTCGAGCGCGGCGCCAAGCTCACCCATCACCCGAAGTAAGACAAACCGGACCCGCACCATCATGCGTCTTCTGATCCTGGGCACTGGCGGCATGGCCAACCAGCACGCCAAGCACTTCGCCGCCATCGACGGCGTCACCCTGGTGGGTGGCGTCGATGTCGATCCCAAGCGGGTCGAGGCGTTCAATGCCACCCACAACATCCCGCGCGGCTTCGGCTCGCTCGATGCGGCGCTGGAGTGGGGCGAGTTCGACGCCGTCGCCAACGTGACGCCGGACTCGATCCACCATCCGACCTCGATCGCCGCCCTCAAGGCCGGCAAGCACGTCTTCTGCGAAAAGCCGCTGGCGACCGATGCCACCAAGGCGTTCGAGATGGTGGAAGTGGCCGAGGCCTCGGGCCTCATCAACATGGTCAACCTGACCTACCGGAACGTGGCACAGCTGCAGAAGGCGCGCGAGATCGTCACCTCCGGCCAGATCGGCGCGGTCAAGCATGTCGAGGCGAGCTACCTGCAGAGCTGGCTCGTAAGCAAGGCCTGGGGCGACTGGCGCACCGAAAGCCAGTGGCTGTGGCGCCTCTCCAGGAAGCACGGCAGCAATGGCGTGCTCGGCGATATTGGCGTCCACATCCTCGACTTCGCCTCCTACGGCGCCGGCCAGGATATCGAGCACATCTTTGCGCGCCTCAAGACCTTCGACAAGGCGCCCGGCAACAAGATCGGCGACTACGATCTCGACGCCAATGACAGCTTCACCATGGCGGTCGATTTCGCCAATGGCGCGCTGGGCGTGATCCACGCCACCCGCTGGGCCACCGGCCACTTCAACGAGCTGCGCCTGCGCGTCTATGGCGAGCGCGGTGGCGTCGAAGTGCAGCACCGCCACAATGGCAGCCAGCTCCGCGTCGTCCTCGGCGACGACATCGAGACCGCCACCTGGAAGGAGATGGAGGTCGATCCCGTCCCCACCAACTACCAGCGCTTCGCCGACGCGGTGAAGTCCGGCAAGAACACCGAACCGAGCTTCCGCCACGCCGCCGAACTGCAGAAGGTCCTCGACCTGGCCATGGTCGCCGAGGTGGAACGCAAAGAGCTGCTGGCGAAGTAACCGATCTCTCAGTCGGCGATCCTCCCCCGCCTGCGGGGGAGGGGTACCAGACGAAGTCTGGTGGAGGGGGCGCACCGCACCCACCGGACTAGATCCCCCCGTACCAATCGTACCCATTGTCCTCCCAATAGCCGCCCTTGCCGCCGTAGAAGCTGGCAAAGCTGTCGACCACCTCGATGGTGTGGACATATTTGGGCTGCTTGTAGCCCAGCGCCCGCTCGATGCGGACGCGGAGCGGGGCGCCGTTGGAGATGGGCAGCACCTCGTCGTTGAGGCCGTAGGCCAGGATCGTCTGCGGGTGGTAGGCGTCGATGAGGTCGGAGCTCTCATAGTAGGGCACGGGGCCCGAGAGGCCGCCGCCCATGTCGTCGTAGCAGTGGTAGACGAGGAAGCGCGCCGTCGGTTTCACCCCGCACTGGTCGAGCACCGGCCCCAGTTGCGTGCCGCTCCATTTGGCGATGCAGCTCCAGCCCTCGACACAGTCGTGGCGGGTGATCTGGCTGCGGGCCGGCATGTTGCGCAACTCGTCGAGCGTGAACGATGTCGGCCGATCGACGAGCCCGGCAATGTTGAGGCGATAGTCGGTGAAGTTCGTCTCCACCAGACGCGCATATTCTGCCACAGC
The DNA here is from genome assembly GCA_036401035.1 of Devosia sp. Taxonomy (GTDB): domain Bacteria; phylum Pseudomonadota; class Alphaproteobacteria; order Rhizobiales; family Devosiaceae; genus Devosia_A. The sequence goes on along the minus strand of DASWWF010000355.1, from coordinate 185 downwards.
GCGCGGGTCGGTGGAGCCGTTGGGCCGCTGCCCCTGGCGGATTTCGCTGGGCGAGAATTCCCGTGCCAGCGCCTGTTCGGGCACCAGCGCGCGCTGCGCCGCGTAGGTCAGCTCGTTGGCGCGTTCGAGGAAGTTGCGCACCGGATCGTCGCGCCGCGCCAGGAAGTCGAACTGGTCGCAACCGG
>DASWWF010000354.1:0-3393 GCA_036401035.1 Devosia sp. | reverse complement strand
GCCTTGAACAAGGTCGCGTCCCTCGACCTGATTGCATTCCCCGCCGCGCATAGAGCATGGCGGCCGTTAACGCGGCGTTATCCCTGATAGAGCTCGCCGCGGAACAGCGCGCCGTGCGTTTTCATCAACGCCGAGATGCGGTCGGCCACCCGCCGCACTTCCGGCCGGTGCCGCTCCTCGTGGTGCGACACCAGCCACTGCTCGGTGGTCAGTTCGGTGATGATCTTGGCCGGCCGCACCAGCCGGGTGTCGCTGTCGCCGACAAAGCAGGGGAACACCGAAAGCCCCGCGCCGGCTGCGACCATTTCCTTGACGCTGTGCGGATCGTTGCCCCGCACCGTCACCCGGTCGCCGTGATGCGCCATCAGCCAGCGCGACGAGGCGATATTGGCCGCCTCGCCGGTGGTGCCGACAAACAGTCCGGCCTCGATGCCGTTGATCAGGTGCCGGCCTGAATAGATGGCGTGCGCCACAGTGCCGATCTTGCGCCCGGCGAGGTTGGCCTCGGTCGGGCGCGCCGAGCGGATGCCGATATCGGCCGCCCGCCTGCCGATATCGACCTTCTCATAGGCGGTGACGAATTCGAGCCGCATATTGTCGTCGACGCTCCAGAGCTCGCCGATATGGGCGGCGAGGAAATGCGAGGTCCAGCTGCCGGCCGAGATGCGCACGATGCGTTCGCCCACATTGCCGTCGCGCCAGCGCGTCAGGCCGCGCATGGCGCTCTCCACGTCCTCGGCCCGCTCGAGCAGTTCGGTGCCCGCCTTGGTCAGCTGATAGCCGGTCTGGCTGCGCACAAAGAGCGGCTCGCCGATCTGCGCTTCGAGCGCGCTCACCCGCCGCCCCAGCGTCGCCGCCGAGAGGCCGGTCGTGCTTGTCGCGGCTGAAAGACCCCCCAGCCGCGCCACATCGAGAAACAACCGCAGATCGTCCCAGGATATCTCGGGATTGGCGTGAGTCCGGCCCGTCATCGTGCTTTTCATTTCTGCAAAAGACGTTGCGAACCCGGTTGTAGCGCCGACGCCGCCAGATCGGCAAGTATGACCCTGTCGAAAACGGGAAACGGCCAACGACCAGTTCCCGTAACGGATTTTCGACACCGCTTCCATCGCCAGGCCGCACCTGACCCGCGTCACCGGGTCACGGCGAAGCTTTGCGACATTGAAAGGAGACTCGTGATGACGCTCAACGACCTCAAGATCCACTTTGCCGGCTGGCTGCGCGCCGCGCACGACATCAAGCGCCTGCGCGCCCTCGATAACCGCCTGCTCACCGATATGGGCATCGATCGCGATGCCATCGCCGATCTCGTCAGTGGTCGCCGCAGCCACCGCTGACGCCTTGCGACCGGCCTGATCTGTCCCAACGTGTCAGGCCATATCCCGGGCCGCGTGCCTCAACACGCGGCCCAACCGTTTTGTGATGCTGGTTGGAGTCCCATCTCCCCTCAGGGGAGAAGGTGGCCGAAGGCCGGATGAGGGGTGAATGCGTGTCAGCGAGCGCGATCTTCGCCGCCTCACCCCTCACCCGAGCGCCGCTAGCTCGCTTCGCTCACAAGCTCTGCTTGCCCTCTCCCCTGAGGGGCGAGGGGACGCGTTGAATCGGCCGATTCAAACGAACAGGTCGACCTTATCGAACGTCCGCACGTCCACCAGCCCCACATCCGAAATCCGCAGTTCCGGGATCACCACCAGCGCCAGCAGCGAGTGCTGCATATAGGCGTTGTTGAGGGTGCAGCCGCACTCGCGCATGGCGGCGACCAGGGCGTCGGCCTTGCGGGCCACCACCTCGGCGCGCTCGTCCGACATCAGCCCGGCGATCGGCAGTTCCACCAGCGCCAGCACCTTGCCCTTCGAAACCACCACGGCCCCGCCACCCGCCTGCCCCAGCGTGTTGGCGGCCAGCGCCATGTCGTCGCGATTGGTGCCGACCACGATCATGTGGTGGCTGTCATGCGCCACCGTCGAGGCCACGGCGCAATCCACGTTGTAGCCAAAGCCCGAGACCAGTGCGTTGACCACCTGCCCGGTGCCGCGATGCCGCTCGACCAGAGCGATCTGGCAGACATCGCCGGCGCGATCCATGGCCACGAGCCCATCCTCGACCGGCAGCGTCCGTTCGAGCGCCTTGGTGCCCGCCTGGTTCTCGATCACCCCGATCACCCGCGCGGTGACGGCGTTCCGCCCCGCCGGCGCCGCGATGGCGAAATCCACGGCCGCATAGGTCTTGCCGAGATTGACCGTCTGCCGGGCATAATCCGGATAGTCCCAGGCCGGCATCTCGGCAGTGAGCGTGCCGTTCTCGGCCAACACCTTGCCATGCGCCACCACCAGTTCGATCGGCAGGGCCGCCAGGTCCGAGGTCAAGAACAGGTCGGCCCGCCGCCCCGGCGTGATCGAGCCCAGCTCGCGCTCGAGGCCGAAATGGCTCGCTGTGTTCAGCGTCGCCATCTGGATGGCGGTGATGGGCTTGAGCCCATGCGCGATGGCGTGGCGCACCACGCGGTCCATGTGCCCGTCATTGACCAGCGTGCCCGAATGGCTGTCGTCGGTGCAGAGCACGAAATTGCGGCTGTCGAGCCCGTCCTCGGTGATGGCCTTGACCTGCGTCGCCACATCGAACCAGGCCGACCCCAGCCGCAGCATGGCGCGCATGCCGTTGCGGACGCGGGCGATGGCGTCTTCCTTGCGGGTACCCTCATGGTCGTCGGCCGGCCCGCCCGCCACATAGGCGGCGAACGGCGCGCCGAGATCGGGCGAGGCATAGTGCCCGCCCACGGTCTTGCCGGCCCGCTGCGTCGCCGCGATTTCGGCGAGCATCTTGTCGTCCTTCATGATGACGCCGGGGAAATTCATCATCTCCCCAAGCCCGATGATATTGGGCCAGCCCATCATCTCGGCGACTTCCTCAGCCGAAAGCGTCGCGCCCGGCGTCTCGAGCCCGGGCGCCGAGGGCACGCAGCTCGGCGCCTGCACGAAGACATTGATCGGCTGCGCCATGGCCTCGTCATGCATCAGCCGCACGCCCTTCGATCCCAGCACATTGGCGATCTCGTGCGGGTCGATGAACATGCTGGTGGTGCCATGCGGGATCACCGCGCGGGAGAATTCGGTGACGGTGACCATGCCGCTTTCGACATGCATGTGAGCGTCGCAAAGCCCGGGCACCATGTAGCGGCCCTTGGCGTCGATCACTTCGGTCTCCGGTCCCACCGCCGAAACGAGGTTCGGCCCGATGGCGGCGAACCGACCGGCCACGATGGCGACGTCCATGCCGTCGACGATCTCGCCCGAATGCACGTTCACCCAGCGGCCATTGCGGATCAGCATGTCGGCCGGGGCGCGGCCCATGGCAACGTCGACAAGAAGCGGCGCGGTTTCGGACCAAGGGGCG
>DASWWF010000353.1:0-11605 GCA_036401035.1 Devosia sp. | reverse complement strand
CATCGCGTAGCTGTCGGAGTTGTTGTAGCCCTTGAGGATCAGATAGTTGTTCGTCATCAGGAATTTTGGCCCCTTCGCCCCGGTCGGGGCGTAGAGGAACACCGGGATCGTGGGGTCGTCGAAGGCGCCGCCGCCGACCCTGGTTACGCCGAGGTCGGTGAAGAACGAGATCGGGCGCATCTGGTCGCGCGTCGCCAGCAGATAGTCGAACCCTTCCGGCACCGCGACCTCAAAACCCCATTCGAGGCCGGGCTTGTAGCCGAGCCCGATCAGGAACTTTGCCGACGTCGCCAGCGCATCGGAGAGGGAGTTGTGGAGGTCGACGGCGCCGTCGCCATCGCCGTCCGTGCCGTACGCGACGACGTTGGAGGCGTTGACCTGCAGGTGCCCGATGGCGCCGGCCCAGCTGCCGACCAGCTGCGTGGCATCGAGCGGCCCGCGCTGCACCAGCAGCAGCGCCGCGATCAGATCCTTGGTGTCGCCCTCGAGCCGGACGCGTCGCTGATGCACCAGCGTGGCCAGTGAGGGGACGATGGGGCGGATGTACTGGGTGTCGCCCAGCACGCGGCCGTAATTGGTCTCGATGCCCCAGATCGAGGCGAGGAGGTAGGGATCGACGCCATATTTCTCGCCGACCGCGGTCAGCTCGGCCTGGTGCTCCGCGATCGCTTCCTTGCCTTTGCCGAGGCGCCACTCGGTGACGCGCTTGTCGATATAGTCCCAGAGCGGGGTGGTGAACTCGGGCTGGGCGGTCACGAGTTCGGGCACGTTGGGATCGGGCGTCAGCCCGTACATGGCCTTGGCGTAGGTTTCGTGGGTGATGCCGGCGGCAACGGCGGTCGCTTCGAAATTCTTGATGAAGGACTCAAAGCTCTCAACCGGCTGGGCAAGCGCCGGCGAGGAGAGGCAGAGGAGGGAGACGAGGACGGCGAGCTTACGTTGCATGACGAATCGCACCCTGTTCCGTGTGGGTAAATAGCGCTCCCAGTTGACGCCCGCGTCAACGATGGATTTGGGCGCGGTATCCGGCCCGCCAAAATCCGCCCTTTATCCTACACAAGCAGGGTTTCGCGGCAGGCGTCACCCCGCTATTGTCGCGCCGGTTTTTGAGGAGTCTTGGATGCATATTCTCGTCATTGGCGCGGCCGGCATGGTCGGCCGCAAGCTGACCGCCGCGCTGGTGAAGTCGGGCCGCCTCGCCGGCAAGGAGATCGCGGCGTTCACGCTGGCCGACGTGGTCAAGCCCGACGAGGGGTTGGCCGGGTTTACCGGCAAGGTGATGAGCGTTGCCGCGGACCTCTCCACCGTCGGCACGTCGGAAACGCTGGTCGCGGGGCGGCCGGACGTGATCTTCCACCTCGCCGCCATCGTTTCGGGCGAGGCCGAGAAGGATTTCGACAAGGGCTATCGCATCAACATGGACGGCACGCGCTACCTGCTCGAAGCCATCCGCCAGGAAGGATTGAAGAACGGCGCCTACCTGCCGCGCCTCGTCTTCACGTCTTCGATCGCAGTGTTCGGCGCGCCGTTCCCGGAGGCCATCGGCGATGAGTATTTCACTACGCCGCTGACCAGCTACGGCACGCAGAAGGCGATCTGCGAGCTGCTGCTCAACGACTATTCGCGCAAGGGTTTCGTCGATGGCGTGGGCATCCGCCTGCCGACCATCGCGGTGCGTCCGGGCAAGCCGAATGCCGCGGCATCGGGCTTTTTCTCCAATATCCTGCGCGAGCCGCTGGTGGGGCAGGAAGCGGTGCTGCCGGTGAGCAAGGACGTGCGCCACTGGTTTGCCAGCCCGCGCGCCGCGGTGGGCTTCCTCGTTCATGCCGCCGAGATGGACTCGACCAAGCTCGGCTGGCGCCGCACGGTCTCGGCTCCGGGGCTCTCGGCCACCGTGGGCGAGGAGATCGAGGCGCTGCGCCGTGTGGCGGGCGAGAAGGTCGTCGCCCTCATCAAGGACGTGCCCGACCCGACCATCATCAAGATCGTCGACGGCTGGCCACGCAATTTCGACACCAAGCGGGCGATTGGACTCGGGTTCAAGGCCGAGAGCTCGATGGACGAGATCATCAAGATTCACATTGATGATGAGCTGGGTGGGAAGATCGGGGGCTGACGAGGCGGCGGCCTCGACAGGTTTTTGGGGCCGGTGGGAAACCACCGGCCTTTTTGTTGGGTTGAGGGATCGCTACCCCCACCCACCGCCTACGGCGGTCCCCCCTCCCCACAAGGGGGAGGGATACGCCGACTGATGGGCCACCGGCCCCTCCTTCTCCCTCCCCTAGATGGGGAGGGGGGACCAGCCGAAGGCTGGTGGGTGGGGTGACGGAGAGCCACCGGCCGATCACACCAGCGGCTTGACCTTGCCGGCCTTCTGGTAGGCCGCTTCGACCAGGGCGAAGGTCTTGAGGTTGTCTTCGGCTGACGTGTCCGCCGGCCTGCCGGCGCGGACGCGTTCGAGCATGTGGCGGCAGGTGGCCAGCACGCTGTCTTGCGCCACGTGCCAGGGGCGGGCGGCCCAGGGGTGGACGATGGGGTCGGCGTTGAAGGCTTCCATCACGCCGTTGATGGTGACTTCGATGTTCGAGCCGATGCGGGAGACGATGGCGCCGGTATCGCCTTCGATCTCGACCAGCGTTTCGGGGAAGGTGTCCGGGGCGCGGCGCGAGCCATAGGTGCATTCGACCACCGAGACGGCGCCGGACGTGTGCCGCAGCAGCATCGTGGCCGTGTCCTCGCCGGCGGCGTTGGGATTGCGGCGCTGCAGTTCGGCCGAGAGGTGTTCGACTTCGCCGAGGAAAACGCGGGCGACATCGAGGACGTGGACGCCGAGGTCGATGAGGACGAAGCGCTCTTCCTTGGCGAGATAGGGCTGGCCGGAATAGATGTCGTAGCCGGTGCGGAAACTGATGCGGGCCCAGCTCGGGGTGCCGATCGCGCCCGAGCGGATGGTCTCGGCGATCTTTACGAGCGGCTGCTGGAAACGGAAGTTTTCGTGCACGGCGAGGAAGATGCCGCGGGCATTGGCGGCTGCCGTCATGCGGCGGGCTTCGGCGATGTTCTGGCCGAAGGGTTTTTGCACGATGGTGGGGACGCGGTGGCGCATCGCCATTTCCACCAGCGGCAAATGCGTGCGCATCTGCGTGGCGATATCGACAAGGCCGAGCCGTTCCTTGCCGAACATGGTCTCGGCATCGGTGTACGAGGCGGGGACGCCGAATTTCTCCGCCGCTGCCTTGGCGCGGCCTTCATCGATGTCGCAGACGGCGACGAGGTCCACCCCCTCGCCAGCCAGGTCCTGCCAGGCGTGGAGGTGGTTCTGGGCGAAGAAACCGCAGCCGATCAGCCCGAGCCGGATGCGGGTCGGCATCAACTGCCTCCCTTGGCGAGGTCCATGGCCTTGCGGCGGGCGATGTCGAGATATTCGGTCGGCACGGCGTTGCTGGGCTGCCAGATGATGTCGCGGAGCGCGGCGACCGGCAGCTTGGGCTGGCGGTTCTCGTCGTATAGGCCGTTCTTTTCCTGCTGCGTGTCGGTCAACTGCGTGTAGCAGAAGCCGCTCAGTTCGGGGCTCTGGTAGATGGCGGCGAAGAGGTCGCGGAGGATGGCGAGATATTCGTCCTCGGTGCCCACGGTGGCGTAGCCCATCCAGTTGTCGCCGGCGGCCGGGTGGAACGAGATGCCGCCGAATTCGGTCAGCATCACCGGCTGCTCGCGGTCGTCCTCGACGAGGCGCTGGCGCTTGCGGTTGGGCTTGAAGCTATCGAGCGTCGCGGCGATGGCCTCGGCCGAGCCGAAGCGGTCGGTCAGCTGGCTGCCGTGCTGGGTGTAGTCATGGATGCCGATGATGTCGGAGACGGTGTGCTCCCAGCCCTCGTTGGAAATCACCGGCCGGGTCGGGTCGAGGGCGCGGGTGAGGTGGTAGAGCGAGCTGGCATAAGCCTGCTGCGCCGGGTTGCGGGCGATGTCCTCGACGCCCCAGCTTTCGTTGATCGGCACCCAGGTGACAATGCATGGGTTGGAGCGGTCGCGGTCGACGACGCTCAGCCACTCGCGGGTGAAGCGGTCCACCGCGGCGGGGCTGAACTCGTAGGCGTTGGCCATCTCGCCCCAGACGAGCAGGCCGAGGTGGTCGGCCCAGTAGAGGAAGCGCGGGTCTTCGACCTTCTGGTGGATGCGGACGGCGTTGAAGCCGAGGGCCTTGATGAGCTCGACCTCGTGGCGCAGCGCGTCGGCATTGGGGGCAGCCAGATGCGATTGCGGCCAGAAGCCTTGTTCGAGCACCGAGCGGACGAAATAGGGCCTGTCGTTGAGCAGGAAGCGGCCGCCGCCGATGCCGGCGCTGCGCAGGCCGACATAGGACTCGACGGTGTCGATCGGCTCGCCGTCCTCGGTGAGCAGGGTGGCGATCACCGTGATGAGGTTCGGCGTCTCGGGCGACCAGTAGAGATCGCCCCGGCGCTGGCCGTTCTTGGCGCGCGGGATGGTGATGGCGGCTTCGAACGTGTCCTTGGCGACATGCACCTGCTGCACCGCGAGCAGCTCGTCGCCCTTGCGCAGGGTGACCGAGAGCCAGCCGCTATGGCCGTGGTTCAATCGCGCATCGACCGTCACGGTCGAGCGGGTGAGGTCGGGGGTGAGATGGAAGCTGGTGAGGTAGGTCGCCGGTACCGGCTCGAGCCAGACCGGCTGCCAGATGCCGGTGGTGCGATCGTACCAGATGGCGTGTGGGGTCGGCTCCCAATCCTGCTTGCCACGCGGCATGGTGCCATCGAGCGGCTGATCCTCGGCGCGGACGACGATGGTCTGTTCGCCCTCGACCAGCACCGTGGTGATGTCGGCCGAGAACGGCGTGTGCCCGCCTTCATGCGTGGCCACCAGCTGGCCGTTGACCCAGACATGGGCGCGGTAGTCCACGGCGCCGAAATGGAGGATCAGGCGCTCGCCGGCGACCGGCTCGACTGCAAAAGTGCGCCGGTACCAGACGATGGGGTGAAAGCCCTTGTCGTTGATGCCCGACAGTTCGCTCTCGGGCGGGTAGGGCACCTCGATCTGCCGGTCGAACTGTTCCGGCGCGGCGAACCAGCGGGCATCGAGCCCGACATTGTCGTCGTCATGGGCAAAGCCCCAGACGCCACAGAGATCGGTCCAGCGCTGGCGGGTGAGCCGCGGGCGCGGGTGCAGAATATCGGACATGTCCCCCTCGGGTGGTTCAGCCGTCTTCGCGCGGCCGTCAGGCAGGTAGCCTAACCGATTGCCAAGCCAAAAAGAACGGGTTCGGCGACGACTGTGATCAGAGCTTTTTGGGCAGCCACTTCTTGGGAATGCGGCAGACCATGGTGTAGGCCGGGTCGTAGACGTTGCCGACTTCGTAGCGCACCACCTGGCCCATCACATGGCTGGCGGCGACGCGGCTCAGGCCATAGCCGCCCACCAGCCATTCGAACATTTCGGTGGTGGCGTGCTGCAGCGCCTGGTCGAGCGGGCGGGCATTGCCGACGGTGTAGATATCGTCCGCCGTTTCGCCGCGTGGCCACTTGATGGCGTGGCGCTTTTCGACGGTCAGCCGCAGCTCGACCTCGTAGCTGGTCTCGACGCCGGTGCCGACGATCTCGCCGTCGCCCTGCACGGCATGGCAATCGCCCACGAAGAACAGCGCGCCCTCGGCGGCGACCGGGAACCAGACCACGGCGCCGGGGCCGAAGCCGCGATAGTCCATATTGCCGCCGTTTTCGGCGCTGGTGGCGGTGGAGAAGGCCTGGCCCAGCGACGGGGCGACGCCGAAGCAGCCGATCATCGGCTCGAGCGGCAGCACGAAATTTTCGAGCCCGACCGGCGGGTCCTTGAGCTGCGTGGTGCCGCCCTGGCGGTCGATCGACCAAGTGACGCGCTCGCGCGAGGGCAGGTCGCGCACCACTTCGGGGTCGACGACATTGCCGGCGAGCGAGGCGCGGGTCCAGCCGGTGGCGCGGTTGGGCGTCATGCGCAGGATTTCCACCTTGAGCGCATCGCCGGGCTGGGCGCCCTCGACATAGATCGGCCCGTTCATCGGGTTGGGCCCATGCGCCCGCTCGACGCCATCCTTGTCATAGCCGGCGGCATCCAGCGTCTCGGTGATGACGATATCGCCCGACGCGATCTTCAGCGCGGGCGGAACGGTGCCGAGCACATTGTGCCAGACGGTGGGGATGAATTTGTGCGTTGTCATGCGAGGGAGAGTGGCAAGGGCAGGGGAAGTTGGCAAGCGGGTGGCGCGTAGTGCTTCAGTCGGGTGCCCGCGGACGACCGTCAAGGGAGACGGTGGAGAGGGCGCAGGGGAGCCGCCGGCCGTTGTGTCACCTCCCCCCTTGCGGGGGAGGGTCAGGGTGGGGGGGTATGAGAGCCGGGAAATGTGTCCGAGACATCGAGCACATCCCCAACGTCACCGGCCGCCGTACCCCCACCCCTGTCCCCTCCCCGCAAGGGGGAGGGAGACCCGACTGCGCCATTACGCAAGCGACCCCAGCCACTCCGCATACTCCGCCTCATGCGCGCCCGCCCAATTGGCCATCCCCGGTTTGGTCAACAGCCCTCGCCGCGGGGGGATGAATGAGTAGATGCGCCGCTCGGGCACGCCTTCCTTCCACTGCACATTGAAGGCGCAGAGTTTGGGGAAGAACTCCATGTCGTCACAGGGCAGGTGGTCGTGCACCCACCAGGCGATGGCTTCCCAGTGGCCGGTGTGCTCGTAATAGGGGAGGAACGCGTGGACGACGATCGAGGCGGTGGCGCCCATGCGGCCCTCGGCGTCGCGGCGGTCCCAGATGTGGCCGGCAAAATTCTTCTCGTTGGTCGAGCAGTTGAGGTTGTGCTTGTTGCCGTAGTCGTTGACGGCCGGGGCGCGATAGGCGGAGCGGATGGAGATGCGGCCGAAGCGAGACCAGAGCGGCTCGAGCAGGTGTTCGCAGAGGCCGCGGCCGGCGGCGATGGCGAGGTCGGGGTCGTTGGGGATGTTGGGGATGCCATAGAGGCTGGCGATTTCGGAATGCAGGAAATCGCGGAAGAAGAAATTCTCCGAAAGCCGCACGCGGCCCATGTCCTCGAGGGCGCGCATCGAACCGGGTTTGCGCATTCAGCTCTCCTTCAGGCGGGGTCTTGCATCTGGCGGCCCGTAACGGCCTACACTAGGGTGCCATCACGGCATCGGGCCACCCGCTTTCGACTGGAGTTTGCCATCATGAAATCGTTGTCCCCGATCCGGTTCGCCGCTGCCGCGCTGGCGCTCGCTCTCACCGCCGCGCCGGCACTGGCGCAGACGGAAGAAGATGTGCGCGGCTTCATGACCACGCAGTTCGGCGATGCGGAGCCCTTCGTCGAGGCCATCGATGCCATCCAGACGGCGGTGGCCGATGACGATGCCGAAACCTTCGCGAGCTGGATCAGCTATCCGTTCAAGGTGACCGTCGACGGGGAGGCTTATTCCTTCGACGGGCCGGAGGGCGTGGTCGAGCATTACGAGTCGATGATGACCGACGAGATCAAGTCGGCCATCGTCGACCAGCAGTTCAAGGACCTCTTCGTCAATGCCGAGGGCGTCATGTTCGGCGACGGCCAGCTCTGGCTCTCCGGCATCTGCGATACGGAGAGCTGCGAGACGTTCGAGGTCAAGATCATCACGGTGCAAAGCACCGCCAACTGAGGGGAGCGGCGCGGGGGCATGCTGCATATCATCTTCCTGATCGCCATCACGGCCGAAGCCATGACGGCGGCGCTCGCGGCCGGCCGCCGCAAGATGGACTGGTTCGGCGTTTGCCTCCTGGCCTGCGTCACGGCGCTGGGCGGCGGCACCATGCGCGATACGCTCTTGGGGCATTATCCGCTGAGCTGGGTTGCCGATCCGTACCTGCTGCTCATCTGCTGCGGCGCGGCGCTGGTCACCATCGCGGCGGCGCGCTTCATGGCGGCGCTGCGCTGGCCGTTCCTGCTGCTCGACGCGGTGGGGCTGGTGGTGTTCACCATCATCGGCTGCAATGTGGCGCTGGAGATGGGGCAATCGCCGATCATCGTCATCGTCGCCGGCATGATCACCGGCATTGCCGGCGGCATCCTGCGCGATGTGCTCTGCAACGACGTGCCGCTGGTGTTTTCGAGCGAGCTCTACGCCACGGTGTCGATCGTTTCGGGCGTGATCTATTTCGCCGGCCTGCACTACGGCTTCCCGCAGGATTTCGTCATCGTCGCCTCGGTCGCCATCGGCTTCACGCTGCGCGTGCTGGCGATCGTGTTCAAACTCGAAATGCCGAAATTCGTCTACGACAAGGACCTGCGCTGATGGCCCGGCCGGTGCGCATGCAGGTGAGCCGCAAGGCCGGTTTCAACCTGCAGGATGCATCGCACGCCATCAACGGGCTGCCGGCCAGACTCGTCACCCGCCCCGGCCCCTGGGGCAACCCGTTCTCCATCGACGAGGTGGCGACCACCTACGGCCTCGACCGCGCCGCCGCCCAGGCCAAAGCCGTCGCCATGGCCTCCGACTGGCTCCGCGGCACACTGGACCCGAGCCTGTCCCCGGGCGATCCACCCAGCCGCGATATCATCCGCCGCGAGCTTGGCGGCCACAACCTCGCCTGCTGGTGCAAACCGGGCACGCCCTGCCACGCGGATGTGCTGATCGAGCTGGCGAACGACTAGCGGTTCACCGGCCCCGGAATGGCGGCGCTGACGTCCTTGGCGGTGGCGATGGCGGCGAGGCGGATGTCTTCCATACGGCTCGGTTCTGCGCCGGCGAGGAAGGGGATGGAGAGGGCGGCGACCACCTGGTTGCGGCTGTCGAAGATCGGGGCGGCGAAAGCGTGCACGCTGGCCATGCCCTCGCCCCGGTCCTGCGACCAGCCGAGGCGACGGATGCGGGTCAGTTCCGAGGCAAGACGCCTGGGATCGGAGAAGGTCTTGGCGGTGAAGGCGGCGAGAGGGCGGCTCAGCCATTCCTTGCGATCGGCATCGGGCATGTAGGCGAGCAACAGTTTACCGGCGGCGCCGGCATGGGCGGCGAGGCGCTGGCCCGGGGTCACTGAGAGCGCATATTCACGCCGGGCAGTGGCGGTGGCGAGCACCAGGGTGCCGTCCTTGTCGATCACCGTCAGCTTGCAGGCCTCGCCGATTTCGGCGGCGAGGCGGTCCATGATCGGCTGCGCCACGGCGGCGAGATCGACCTGGCCGGCGCCGATCGCCACATGCGAGGCGAGGGTCAGCAAACGGCTGCCGAGCGAGTAGGCGCCGCCCTCGTCGCGATGCACCATGTCATGCAACTGCAGCGTGTTGAGGATGCGGTAGATCGTGGTGCGCGGCAGTCTTAGCGCCGTCACCAGATCGCGAATGGTCGCGCCGGCCTCGCGCCGTTCGAGCTGGGCCAGCACGTCCATCATCCTGTCGATCACCGGGATCCGGTGCTTCATCGCGGCATCGGCAAAGCCGGCCTTGGCGGTCGTCTCGGTCATCCCCCAACGGACCTCGTTGACAATTTTCCGGCTTCGCTCATATCATGCATTATTGAACTAGCAAAGTTCAAATATGAATAAGCCGGCAAACGGCAGCGAGACATTCGGGAGGCCTGCGATGAACCACGCCGAGAAGCGGCTGGCCGATACGGCCGTGCGCTTGAAACAGCTCTACACAGCTGCCGTCTACGACATCATGGATGCGATGGGGCTGCCCAATCAGTGCCTCGACCTGGGCATCAAGCCGCTCGATCGGGGCATGCGGATCGCCGGGCCGGCCTTCACCATCGCCTGTGCGGCCGACGCGCGGGTGGACTGGGAATATGACAATGACGAAGTCAAGCGCTTCACCTTCTTCCGCCGCATGTATCGCGGTTGCGTGGTGGTGGTGTCGTCGGGCGGGGAGAACCGCGCCGGGCACTGGGGCGAGCTGATGAGCATGAGCGCGCAGGCGCGCGGCGCTGCCGGGGTCATCGTCGATGGCGGGGTGCGCGACGGCAACATCCTGCTCGGCATGCAGGACTGGCCGGTGTTCACCCGCTACCTGTCGCCGATCGAATCCCGCGGCCGGACGCGCATCCGCGCCATCGAGGAGCCGATCGCGGTGGCGGGGTCGCTGACCTCGCAGGTGCGCATCGTGCCGGGCGACTGGATTTTTGGCGACATGGACGGGGTGGTGGTGATCCCGGCCAAGAATGTCGAGGAAGTGGCGCGGCGCGCCGAGGACATGGGCGGCATCGAGGATCTGGCGCGGGCGGAGATCCGCAACGGCGCCGACGTCACCGCCGTGTTCGAAAAGTATGGAGTGCTCTGAAGCCCGCGTGCGCCCTTCGGGCTATCGCGCGGCGGCGGAGAACATGATTTCATCGACGACGTCGAAGAACAAAGAGGAGACTTCGCCGATGGCACGTATTGCCTATCTCACCGGTATCGAATTTGGACCAGGCAGCCTCGCGAGCCTGGCGGATGCCACGGGGGAGCTTGGCATGAAGCGGCCTTTGCTGGTCGCCGACAAGGGCGTGCTGGCAGCAGGGCTCACCGCGAAGGCCCTCACCTACCTCCCCGCCGGCACGCCCCTTTTTCTCGATACCCCGCCCAACCCGACCGAGTCGGCGGTGAAGGCCGCGCTGGTCATGTACAAGGCGGAGGGCTGCGACGGCATCGTCGCCATCGGCGGCGGTTCGCCAATCGATCTCGCCAAGGGCGTGGCCTTGCTCGCAACGCATGAGGGCAGCCTCGAACAATATGCCATGATCTATGGCGGCCTCGACCGGATCACCGCGAAGGTGGCGCCGCTGATCGCGGTGCCGACCACGGCGGGGACCGGCGCCGAAGTCGGGCGCGCGGCGCTGTTGACGCTCGACGACGGGCGCAAGCTCGGCATCATCTCGCCCCATCTGATCCCCAAGCGCGCCATCTGCGACCCGGAACTGACGCTGGGGCTGCCGCCGATGCTCACGGCGGCCACCGGGCTCGATGCGCTGAGCCATTGCATCGAGACGTTCTCGTCGCCGCGGTTCAATCCGCCGGCCGACGCGATTGCGCTCGACGGGGCAGGGCGCATCTGGCGCAACCTCGAAAAGGCGACGCATGCGGGGTCCGACATCGAGGCGCGGACCGAAATGATGATGGGCGCGGTGATGGGCGGGCTGGCGTTCCAGAAGGGGCTCGGCGCCGTGCATTCGCTGAGCCACGCGCTGGGCGGGCTGCAGGACCTCAAGCTGCATCACGGCACGCTCAACGCCATCCTCATGCCGCTGGTGGTGCGGTTCAACGCGCAAGAAATCCACGCCAAGATCGAGCGGCTCAAGGCGGCGATGGGACTGCCGCACGAGGCGTTTCTGGGCGATGAGCTGGATGCGCTCAACCGGCGGCTGGGGATTCCCAAGGGGCTCGCCGAGCTCGGCGTGACGCCGGCGCATTTCGATTGGGTGATCGAGCGGGCGCTGGCGGACCACAGCCACGCCACCAACCCGCGGGTGCCGAGCCCCGGCGATTACCGCGCCATTCTCACCGAGGCGATGGGCTGACCAGAGCTGAACCGGCGCCGATCACATCTGATCGGCGTTCAGTCGACGAAGAGTTCGGGATGCTTGGCGGCGAGCTGGGGCAGCGAGGTCAGGATCTCG
>DASWWF010000352.1:0-3429 GCA_036401035.1 Devosia sp. | reverse complement strand
TGCTGTCATTCCCGCCCCACAAGAAAGACTCGCCCAAGAGTTGAGCCAGGGGGATCAGAGTAACAGTGCAATTGGTGCAAGTCGATGAACGGACGAGACAAAAGCCCATGCCATTGTTTCGAAATTCAGTCGAATGCGGTTGAAAATACGGAGCAGCAACTGATCGGTCAGAGCCCGTCCCGGGACTTCCGGGCGGGTGGAGGGGGGCCTCAGTACGCCCGGCTGACGTAGAAGTCGGCGATGTCGCTGAGGAGCGTCTTCATGGGCGAGTCGGGCAGGGGGGCTAGGGCGGCGCGGGCCAGCCGCACATGCTCGTCGGCCTGTTCCACCGTGCGGTCGAGGCTGCCATGGCGGTTGAAGATGGCGACAATCTGCGTCAGCACGCCTTCGGGGGTCTCGTCCTGGCCCAAGGCCGCGGTGATGATCTCGCGCTCGGCGGGGTTGGCGGCGGCAAGGGCCAGGATCACCGGCAGCGTCATCTTGCCTTCGCGCAGATCATCGCCGGTATTCTTGCCCAGCGTGCCGCTTTCGCCGCGATAGTCGAGCACGTCGTCGACCAGCTGGAAGGCGAGGCCGAGTTCTTCGCCATAGACGCGCAGCGCCTCGCGGCCCGCCGCATCGGCGCCGCCGGCCATGGCGCCGACTTCCGCCGCCGCGGCAAAGAGCGTCGCCGTCTTGGCGTGGATCACCTGGCGGTATTCGTCGGGCGTCGTCTCGAGGTCCTTGGCCTTGGCGAGCTGGAACACCTCGCCCTCGGCAATGATCGTCGCGGCGCGCGAGAGCACGCCCAGCGCGTTGATGTCGCCGGCTTCGACCATCATCATGAAGGCCTGGCCGAGGAGGAAATCGCCCACCAGCACGCTGGCCTGGTTGCCCCAGATCATCCGGGCCGCCGGGCGGCCGCGCCTCAAATCGCTCTCGTCCACCACATCGTCATGCAGCAGCGTCGCATTGTGCATGAATTCGACCGCCGCGGCGTAGTTCACCTCGGCGCCGCTGGCCTTGCCGAAGAGCTGGGCCGCCGCCACCGTCAGCATCGGCCGCAGCCGCTTGCCGCCGGCCTCGATCAGGTAGCGCGCCAGCTGCGGCACCATCTCGACATGCGATTCCGCGCGCTTGAGGATCAGCGCATTGACCCGCTCCATGTCGGCCTGCGTGGCCGCAAGCAGCCGGTCCAGCGCACCCGCGCCGGTCGTCTGCTTGGTCGCCGCTGCTGACAGAGCTGCCATGAAATCCTCGTTTGAGTACCGCTGCCCGGGCTTCTATGATGCCCGCTGAACCGGCCATTTTGGGTGCGATGTCCCTAGAACACCCCACCGATTTTGTAAAACAACAAACGCTGACGCGCGACGCCTTTCTGGGTGGGCGGCTCAATCTGTCGCAACCACGCAACGGCTTTCGCGCCGGTCTCGATTCGGTTCTGCTCGGGGCGGCGGTGGACCGGGCAGGGGCCAGCCTCCTCGATCTGGGCGCCGGCGTCGGCACGGCGGGGCTCGTGGCGCTGACCCTCAACCACGCCATGGTCGGCACCCTCGCCGAACTCGATCCTAGCACGGCGGCGCTGGCCGCGAGCAATATCGAGGACAATGGCCTGGGCTCCCGCGCTCGCGTGGTTCAGGTCGATGTCACTGCCCCCGGTCTCGAGCGCGTCGATGCAGGTCTGACGCCGGACACCTTCACCTCGGTCATCGCCAACCCGCCCTTTTTCGATCCGTCGCGCGGCACGGCTCCATCCGCCGAGCGCAGCGCCGCCCGGCACATGACGCCGGAAACGCTCGATCTCTGGATCCGCACGGCCGCCTCGACAGCCGCGCCTGGGGGCGAAATCATCTTCATCTACCCGGCCGAAGGGCTCTCGACCCTGCTCGGCGGCTTTTCCTCCCGGTTTGGCGCCGTCTCGGTGCTGCCGCTGGTGCCGCGCGAAGGCGAGGCGGCGACCCGGGTGCTGATCCGCGGCATCAAGGGCTCGCGGGCGCCGACCAGACTGCTCGCTTCGCGCGTGCTGCACCTTGGCGATGGCCGCGATTTCCAGCCCGCCTTCGACGCCATCTTCCGCGGCAGCGGCCGCCTCGACTGGTAATTCCCCGCCAGCCTGCCTAAATCACTTTCCGAAGTGTCCGAGGGGAAGACGTTGGCAAACAGGTTCACCGGCTGGTTCAAGCGTCTCTTCGGCAAGGGAGCGCCGGTCATTCCCGTCGTCCGCCTGCAGGGCGTCATCGCGTCCGACCAGCGGCCCGGCCGGCTCAACATCGCCGGCGTTGCCCCGCTTCTCAAGCGCGCCTTTGCCATCAAGACCGCCCCGGCCGTCGCCATCGTGGTCAATTCGCCCGGCGGCTCGCCGGTGCAATCGCGCCTCATCGCCAAGCGGATTCGTGATCTGGCCGACGAGCACAACAAGCCCGTCCTCGTCTTTGTCGAGGATGCGGCGGCCTCGGGAGGCTATTTCATCGCCACTGCCGGCGACGAGATCATCGCCGATCCGTCCTCGATCGTCGGCTCGGTCGGCGTCATCATGGCCGGCTTCGGCTTTGTCGAGGCCATCGACAAGCTCGGCGTCGAGCGGCGCGTCCACACCTCGGGCAAGAACAAATCCACCCTCGATCCCTTCCTGCCCGAAAAGCAGGAGGACGTGGAACGCATCAAGCAGCTCGAAGCCGATATCCATCGGGTGTTCATCGACTGGGTGAAGATGCGCCGCGGCGCCAAGCTGACCCGCACCGACGACGAGCTCTTCACCGGCGAATTCTGGGCCGGCATACGCGGCCTCGAACTCGGCCTCGTCGATGGGCTGGGCGACCTGCACCAGACCCTGCGCGACCGCTATGGCGCCGATATTCAAACCAAGGTCATCGAAACCAAACGCGGCCTCTTCACCCTGCCGCCGCTCGGCTTCTCGCTGACCGCCGACGCCGTCGCGGCTCTCGAAGACCGCACCGTCTGGTCCCGGATCGGGCTCTGATATGCTCTATACCATTCTCCGCATTGCGATTTTCGTCGGCATCGGCCTTGCCATCTACCTCGGCGTCCGCCGCATCTGGCGCGACTGGACAGGCGAGTTCAAAGCCGTCGACAAGGCCCGCCGCGAACGCGACCTCAAGGAACGCGCCCGACCGGACGTCATCACCCTCAAACGCGACAAGGACGGCACGTTCAGGCCAGGCGACGACCCGGATAAGCGGTGACGTGCGTCACGCCTTCGTGGTCCGACCTCACCATCCCGTGCCCCTCTCTTGGAATTTCCAAGGGCTTAGCTTTCGCGAAGAGGCTCAAGCTAAACCCAGGAAATTCCGTTCCCCCCCGCAGGGGGAGAGAGGGCCCCGACTGAGAGGGCACGCTGAGCGCCCCCTCCACCACCCTTCGGGTGGTCCCCCTCCCCCGTAAACGGGTGAGGATCCGCTGCGGCGCGATCTCTCCCCTGATCCTCACCCG
>DASWWF010000351.1:0-2724 GCA_036401035.1 Devosia sp. | reverse complement strand
CGGAGCAGGGTGCCCGTCACCTCAGTACGCGTTCTTGGAGTCGAGCAGCCGCACCGGGGTCATGAACAGGATGTAGAGGTCGAACACGATCGACCAGTTCTCGATGTAGTGCAGGTCGAACTGCACACGCTGCATGATCTTGTCGACCGTATCGGTCTCGCCGCGCCAGCCATTGATCTGTGCCCAGCCAGTGATCCCCGGCTTTACCTTGTGGCGCGCGAAATAGCCGTCGACGGCTTCGTAGTAGAGCTTGTTGTCCGCCTTGGCCTGCGTGGCATGCGGACGGGGGCCCACCACCGAGAGGCGGCCCTGCAGCACGTTGATGAACTGCGGCAGTTCGTCGATCGAGGTCTTGCGGATGAACTTGCCGACCTTGGTCACGCGCGGGTCGTCCTTGGTGACGAGCTTTGAGGCGTTGGCGTCCGTACGGTCGGTATACATCGAGCGGAATTTGTAGATCTCGATGAGCTCGTTGTTGAAGCCGTGGCGCTTCTGCTTGAAGATCACCGGCCCCTTGCTCTCGAGCTTGATGGCGATGGCGGTGGCCAGCATGATCGGCGACAGCAGCATCAGCGCCACCACGGCCACGACCTTGTCGAACACCCACTTGAAGACGAGGTTCCAGTCCGAGATCGGCCGGTCGGCCATGTCGAACACCGGCACGTCGCCGACATAGGAATAGGCCTTGGAGGTAAAGCGCAGCTGGCTCATATGGGCCGAGAGCCGGATGTCCACCGGCAGCACCCAGAGCTGGCGCAGCATTTCGAGCACGCGCTTTTCCGCCGAGAGCGGCATCGAGACGATGACAAGATCGACGCGAGTACGGCGGGCGAATTCGATGAGGTCGGAGACACGGCCGAGCTTGGGGAGGCTCGCCACCGATTCCGGCGAGCGATCGTCATTGCGGTCGTCGAACAGGCCGAAGAGGCGAATGTCACTGTCGGCGCCCTTCTGCAGCGCGTCGATCAGCGCCTCGGCATCCTTGCCGCCGCCGACGATCACCGTGCGGCGCTTGAGCTTGCCCTCCGCCGTCCACTGCCGCACCAGGGCGCGCAGCGACATGCGGAAGGTGACCAGCACCACGGCGCCCAGCGCGTACCAGCTGACCAGCCAGACACGCGACAGCGAGTCGTGCGCCTTGAACAGGAAGATGCCCACGGCAATCGCGGTGACGATCACCGACCAGGCCGCCAGCACCCGGCCCGATTGTTCGATGATCGTGCGGTAGGCGGGGACACGATGCGTCCGCGCCGCGTTGAAGAGCACGTTGGCCGCCGCTACCGAGCCGACGATCAGCGGCACGTAGAAGAACGCCTCGTCCATCCCGACATAGGCGCCGAAAATGGCAAAGCCGAGCGTCGCCAGCAGCAGCGCCTCGATGACCTGCGCCACGCCCACGATCACCGTGCTCGAATAGGTCGGCTCGGTCGGCATCGAGACGATGCGTTCGGCGGCCTCCGAGAGCATCGTCGGACCATTGCGATTGCTGCCCTGCGCGGCGACGTGATCGAGTACGGCTTGCTTGGGATCGAGGCGGAACATTTTTGGGTGCGCGTCCTGACTCTGCGAGTGGCCGCAAACTTAGTCCGTTAGGAATGAAAACTCGGTGAAAAGCCGCGGTTAACATTAACCCGTCGAGCTTTATTCAACCCGCTGTGATGGCAGCCGATTTCACCCGGCCCGGGCGCGCAGCACCTGCCGATAGAGCGCTTCGATCTGGTCGGCCATGTGCTTGAGTGAGAACCGGTCGCGAATGTAGTCGAGCCGCACCCGCATTTCGGCATCGGCCCCTGCGGGATCGTCCATGAACGCCTGCATCGAGCGCTTGAGCGCCGCGCTGTCGCCCGGTGGGATCAAACTCCCGGCGGTCGGTCCGAAAATCTCCGAGACGCCGCCCACGTCTGTGGCGATCACCGGCCGGGCCGCGGAAGCCGCTTCGAGGATCACATAGGGCAGGGACTCGGCTAGCGACGGCACCACCTCGCAGCGCCCCAGCGCCAGCGTCGGCCGCGCCGGCTTGGCCCCGAGCAACGTGATCCGTTCCTCGAGGCCCAGCCGGGCGATCTGTGCCTTGACCGCGGGCATGTCCGGTCCGTCGCCCGCCATCACCATGGTCGCCGGCCGCCCGCCGGGCGCGCGCACCTCGGCGATGGCGTCGATCAGGTAGCGGATCCCCTTCATCTCGCGAAACTCGCCGATGAAGACGAAGTCCTTGGCATCTGGCCCCGGCACGATCGGCTCGAATTCCTCCGGGGCCAACCCGTTGTGGATCACCGGAGTCGGCTGGCTCGGATGGTCGATTCTCTCAAAGAACGCGCGTTGTGCGAACGCGCTCTCGAAGATGAAGCCATCGGTGAGGTCGATGATCATTTTTTCGAACAGGCGGAATATCAGCCCGACCGGCGATCCGACCTTGTAGTTCAGCACCCCGCCATGCGGCGTATAGAGCGCCACGCGGTTCCTGGCTCCGATCCGGGCCCAGCGCGCATTCAGCCCGCCCTTGGCGCCGTGCCCGTGCAGCACCTGGATGTCCAGCTCCTTGGCGAGCTTGCGGATCTGGAACGGCGAGGTCAGGTCGCCGAGCCCCACCGTGCGCGGCATCGGTGTCGAATGGATGCCGAGCGTGGCGTAGGGCCGCAGCCGCTCCAGCCGCTCGGCCGTGAGACCGTCCGACGTCAGGCTGTCGGCGACGATGCCGATCTGGTGGCCCCGCGATGCCAGTTC
>DASWWF010000350.1:0-3506 GCA_036401035.1 Devosia sp. | reverse complement strand
GTAGAGATCGCCGAAATCCTTAGTGCGGAGGATCGGCATGCCCTTCGTCTTCAATCGTACCCGCTGGCCCGGCTGGGTGCCCGGGGCCACCTTCACCTTGGCGCGGGTGCCATCGAGCGTCGGCACTTCGAACTCGCCGCCCAGAGCCGCCGTGGTCATGGCGATCGGCACGCGCGCATAGAGATCGGCGCCGTCCCGCTGGAACAGGTCGTGCGGCTTGATGGAAATGAAGATGTAGAGATCGCCTGGCGGTCCGCCGCGCAAGCCGGCTTCGCCTTCATCGGCGAGGCGGATGCGGGTGCCGTCCTCGATTCCCTTGGGGATATCGACGCTCAGCGTCCGGTTTTCCTGCCGGCGGCCCTGGCCACCGCAATCCGTGCAAGGCTGCTCCATGATCTGGCCGCGGCCCTGGCAGACCGGGCAGGTCCGCTCGATGGTGAAAAAGCCCTGCGCGGCGCGCACCTTGCCGTGGCCGTTGCACTGCCGGCAGGTGGACATGCCGGTGCCCGGCTTGGCGCCCGAACCATCGCAGGTCTTGCAGCCGACGAGTGTCGGCACGTCGATTTCGACGGTACGGCCCTGAAAGCTCTCTTCGAGCGAGATTTCGAGATTGTAGCGCAGGTCCGAACCGCGCAGGCGGGACTGGCTGCCGCGCTGGCCGCCGCCACGGCCGCCCATGAAGTCGCCGAAAATGTCCTCGAAGATGTCGGACATCGACGAGGAGAATTCCGGCCCGAAGCCGGCCGGCCCACGACTGCCGTTCTCGAAGGCGGCATGGCCGAAGCGGTCATAGGCCGCGCGCTTTTGCGGATCCTTGAGCGTGTCGTAGGCTTCCGACACTTCCTTGAACTTCTGCTCGGCATCGGCATTCCCCGGATTGCGGTCCGGATGGAATTGCATCGCAAGCTTGCGATAGGCGCTCTTGAGCGCCGCCTCGTCGGACCCCTTGGGTACGCCGAGCACTTCGTAGAAATCCCGTTTTGCCAACTCGGCCTGTTCCTGAATACGTCTTGCGGGTCGCTGCGCCCAAGCGACCTAGATAGGTATGGTGTTCCGCTCTTACCATAGCGGACTAGCGACACAAGTGGTGCGTACCTCAGTGCAATGGCAAGAGGGCGGGAATGATGCGGCGAGGACGCAGCGTCAGCCGCGTCCGAAGCTGCCATTGATGTTCCGCACCACCTGGCCTTGGGCGAACATGCCCTTGTTGACCGCCTGCGCCAGGTTGAAGAACTGGTGCGTCACCCCATCGTAGAGCGTGCAGTCCACCCAGACGCCCGAGCGGCGCAATGCCTGGGCGAAATGGTCGCCCTCGGTGCGCAGCGGGTCGTGTTCGGCGAGGATGATGGTGGTCGGCGGCAGCCCGCCCAGATCGGGCCGATCGATGAGGTTGAGCTTCGGGTTCGCCAGGTCCACCGCGTCGCGGGCATATTTCGAATAGAACCACTCCACCGTCGCCGAATTGAGCGGCAGGGTTTCGCGGTTTTCCGCATAGGAGCTGAGCCCGAAATCCGTGCCGGTCATCGGCGTGATCAGCGCCAGGTGCTGCGGTGTGTCGAGCCCCTCGGCCTTCGCATCGAGCGCCACATTGACGGCGAGGTTGCCGCCGGCGCCGTCGCCCACGATGGCGCGGAGGTTGCGGTCGGCGCCGAGCGTTTCGGCATTGTCCAGCGTCCAGCGCCAGGCGGCGAGCGCATCGTCATGCGCGGCCGGAAAGGTGAATTCCGGCGCCTGCCGGTAATGCGTCGAGACCACCACGGCCCCCAGCCGTCTGGCCAGGGCACGCGGCGCAGCGTCGTAACTGTCGAGATCGCCAATCACCCAGCCGCCGCCATGGATATAGAGCACCAGCGGCATGCTGCGCTCCGCTTCCGCCATTCGCGGCGTATAGATGCGCGCCCGGATTTCGCCAGCGGCGCCGGGAATCAGCCGCAACTCCATGTTGACGCCCTGGTCGTCATTGGGGTCGCGCAGGATGCGGTTGAGCGCCTGCATCAGCGTCGGCTGCGCCCGCGCCTCGGGCACCGTGCAGGTCTCGAGCCGCTTCGGCTCGAGCTTGTCGAGCTGGCGCAGCAGGAAGCCGATATCGGCATCGAGTCGGCTGTCGCCTTCGGCCGACGCGTATAGGCTTCGGTTTTCCGCAAGGTTGCGGACCGTGATCGATGACATGACTTGCCCCTTTGCTCGGCGGCCCCGCTAAAGCCGCTGCGACCCATGCCGCCTCCACGCCTGCTGAGCGTTCGCCAGGGACGGCGCGCGGACCTTGACCGCGTCGTGTGAAAAAAAGGCGGCGCCTTCGGGGAAAGAATGCGGCGAGACAGCGGCTGGCCCAAGGATCGTGGCCGGGCTAACGTCTCATCTGGGAACAGAACGTTCCCAAGGGGGAATTCATGCGCATGCTGCTTGCCGGGCTGCTGATGACCGCGCTCGGGCTATCCACCGCGACCGCCGCCACGATTGACCACCTCTACGCCGCGCTCGAAACCAGCAACACCGACGGCGTCACGTCCTTCGTCACCGAATACTACCGCGACGCCGGCATTTCGGTGAACGAGACCCTGACCTGGGAACACCAGGCGTTCGACGAGATCGTCAACTGGTACAACCAGCATACCGAAGTCATCATGCTCTCGAACCTGCCGGCCAATGCCGAAGAGGTTGCGGCCTACTGGCAGAACTGGAGCAAGATGCTGACGCAGGAGACGTGGGACTGGCGCGGCTTTTTCGCCGATGAGGCGGAGGCGGCCCTCGTCGCCAACTTCAACCAGTTCCTGCTCGCCGCGCACGAATATGGCCACGCTTTGACCTATCGCTACGACCCCGAGCACGAACGGCGCGCGGACTATGCCATCAACTGCCGCGAATATCCGGCCGATCGCCTCGCGGCCGCCCTGCTCGACGAGCTGGCCGAAAAGGACCAGCGCATCGCCGGCCTGCGCAGCCGCTATCGTGCCCTGATCGACGAAATCAACGCCCACATCGCTCCCGAATTCCGCTACGTGACGCCGCGCTTTGCCGACCTCGACGCCAATTGCGCCCTGCTCCACGTCGAGCAGCCCACCGACGATCCGCTGAGCATGACGCCCTACGCGTCGGCCTTTTTCGTCCGTCACGGCCTGCTGCAGGCCGAGGACCTGCCGCCGCTGGGCGAAATCTACGAAACCCACCTTCTGCCATACTGGCGCGCCGCGCAGTTGCCGCCCTCCGGGCTGGCGGGGGCCGTCACCACCGGCGAGCCGTTCGACCTGCCCGCCGGCGAGCCGGACATCGGGCTGCCGGAAGGATCCAGGCACCTGGCCTACGATCCGTCCGGCGCCCCCTATGTCGTCGAGGCCGGCTACAGCACCGAGGGCGAGTCCGTGCGGGTCGCGTTCCGCTATGGCCCGCACGGCGAACCGGGAGAACTGGTGCTGCCCTCGACGGTGCTGCCGGACGTGCAGCTCGGCGCCTTCGGCTTTTTCGGTTTCACCGGCGCTGTCGCCTTCGGACCCGACCGTTTCCTCGTC
>DASWWF010000349.1:0-1751 GCA_036401035.1 Devosia sp. | reverse complement strand
CTGCTCGCGGAACAGCGGCACTACCGAGCCGTTCGAGCCCAGCACGTTGCCGAAACGCACGGCGCAAAAGAGCTGGCCGGCCCCCTTCTCCGCCGCCGTGGTGGCGCAATGGCGCACGACCAGTTCGGCCCAGCGCTTGGTGGCGCCCATCACGTTGGTCGGCCGCACGGCCTTGTCGGTGGACACAAGGATGAAGTTCTTGACCCCTGCGACCAGCGCCGCCTCGGCGATGGTCTGGGTACCTAGGACATTGTTGCGTACGCCCTCGAGCGGATTGGCCTCGACCAGCGGAACATGCTTGTGCGCGGCGGCATGGAACACCACCTCGACGGCATGCGTCGCCAGCGTCCGGTTGACCAGCCTGCGGTCCGTCACCGAGCCGAGCACGGGGACCACCGCCAGATCGGCGTAGTCTTTCTTCAGCGCCCGCTCGACTTCGTAGAGGGCGAATTCGTTGGCCTCGAACAGCACCAGCAGCTTGGGCCGCCAGCGCGCCACGATGCGGCAGAGTTCCGACCCGATCGAGCCTCCGGCGCCCGAGACCAGAATGACCCGGTCGCCGATCATGCCTTCCAGCAGTTCCGGATCGGCCGGCACGGACGAACGGCCGAGCAGATCGTCGATATCGATCTCGCGCAGCTGGCTCACCACATACTTGCCACTTGCCAGGTCGGTGATGGCCGGCAAGGCGCGGACCTTCAGCGGGTATTTGGCCAGCTCCGCGTAGATGGTCTCGCGCTCTGCCGCGCTGATCTCGGGCAGCGAGATAATGACTTCCTTGATGCCGTGGTCGCTGACCAGCGTGCCGAGATTGTTCGGCGAATAGACACGGACGCCCATGACATCGCGGCCTTGCAGGCTCTTGTCGTCATCGATGAAGGCACTGACGAAGCCGCCACGCTGGCTGCGCAGGGCGGAAGCCAGTTGAGTGCCCGCCGGGCCGGCGCCGTAGATCGCCACCGGCGGCAGCTTGCCACCGGCGTGCACGGCCGGAGACCAGAGCAGATACTTGGCAACAAAGCGGCTGCCGGCGATCACCACCGAGCCGAGGACGAAAAAAAAGATCGGGATGGTACGCGGCAGTGCCCCGAAACGGGTCGCCTCGGCCAAGAACAGGAGAAATACCCAAAGCAGCGTCGCCACGGCCATGGCCTGGACGATGGTCCAGAGCGCGCGCTCGGGCAGATAGCGGATCACCGCGCGATAGAGGCCGAAACGGATGAAGACCGGAATCGCCACGATCGGAGCGGTTGCCATCAGGATGTGATGCACGCCCTCGGTGCGGTATGGTCCCAATCGCAGGTTGTAACTGATCCAAAGTACGGTGATCAGCGCGGCGGCGTCATAGACGATGAGGATCGCCTGCTTCCAGCCGCGCGGCAAGCCGTTGAGGAAGTTCCTGCCTGCGATAAGCATATACTGCCGCTCGATTTCTACTTGGCTGTACTCCAAATCGCATCGGCCGCCAAAGTGCAAGCTGCGATTGTCCACGGGGCGTCGCGGCCTTTCCAAGGCCAAGATGGTATGGCATCTAGGTCCATCGGCGCTTCGCCACGATATTTTTGACCAGGATCCATCAATGACCGTTCGACTGCACCGGGGCGACCTGCCCGATCTTTCGCGCTATGGCCGCGAGGTGGCGATCGATACCGAGACGATGGGCCTCGACCCGCGGCGCGACCGCCTCTGCGTGGTGCAGCTTTCCCCCGGGGACGGCAGCGCCGACGTGGTGCAGATTCCGCAGGATCTCA
>DASWWF010000348.1:0-2478 GCA_036401035.1 Devosia sp. | reverse complement strand
TGCGGGATGCCGTCATAGATCGAGAGTTCCAGCATCTTGGGATCGATCATGATCAGGCGGCACTGCTCGGGCGTCATCTGGTAGAGCAGCGACAGAATGAAGGTGTTGATACCCACCGACTTGCCCGAGCCGGTGGTACCGGCGATGAGCAGGTGGGGCATGCGGGCGAGGTCGGCGATGATCGGCTCGCCGCCGATGGTCTTGCCCAGGCAGATCGGCAGCTTGCCCTTCATCTTCTCGAAATCGGACGAGGCCAGCATTTCGCGCAGATAGACGGTCTCGCGCGTCTCGTTGGGCAGCTCGATGCCAATGGCATTGCGGCCGGGAACGACCGCGACGCGCACCGAAATGGCGCTCATCGAGCGGGCGATGTCATCGGCCAGCGAGATGACGCGGCTCGACTTGATGCCGGGCGCCGGCTCGAGTTCGTAGAGGGTGACGACCGGGCCGGGGCGGACATTGATGATGTCGCCCTTGACGCCGAAATCCTGCAACACGCCTTCGAGGCGGCGGGCCATGGCTTCGAGCCGCTCGGGCGCATGCTCGGCGCTGGGGCCCTTGTGCTTGGGTTCGGCGAGCAGGTCGAGCTGCGGCAGCTCGAACCCGTTGTCGTCTTCGAGCAGGTTGCCCTGGGCTTCGCGCTGGGCGCGGCTGCCCATCTGCGGACGCGGCGCCGGAGCCGTGACGCGCGGCGCGGCATGCGGGGCGACCGCCGGCGGCTGGCCGACGCGGGCGGCGGGCCCACGCATCGGACGGGGCGGCGTCGGGGCCTCGTACATGTCGCCATCGTCTTCGTCGGCGGCAAAGGGCGGCTCGTCGATAAAGTCTTCAGCCTCGTCCTCGAAGGCCGGCTCGCGGCCACCGATTGTGATGGCGCGGCGCTCGGCCACCAGAGGCGGCTCCTGCCGCGATGCAACGGGCGAGGCGACGGCAGGGGCGACGCGCGGCGCGCCGGCCATGCTGGGCTCGACCGTGCCGGACTCGCGCCACTGCTGGTGCTCGTGCTCGGCGGCGCGCTTGTCCTTGAGGTTCTGCCGGGCGCGGCGGAAGGCCGTCTGCGCCGAAAAGCCGAGGTGCATCATGGCGCCGAAAGCCACGTCGAAGATCGAGTTCCGATCGGGCTCGATATCGTCCTCGTCATCGGTGATGCGGGCGCCCTTGGGAGCAGCCTTGGCCTTCGACTTGCCTGCCGGCATCGCCGGCATCCGCGGCAGCGACATATTGCCCAGGCCCATGGCGATCCAGAACAGCGCCAGGGTCGGCGCGGCGATGATGATGGCAAAAAGAATCGCAGTCACCGGCTGCGGGTTTTCACCCGTGGCGAGGACGGCCAGATTGGTGAACATGGTGCCGACGATACCGCCGAGCCCCAGCGGCAGCGGCCAGCTTTCAGGCGCCGCGATAAAGGCGAAGACACCGCAGGAGAGCACCGAAGCGGCGAGCCAGGCGATGACGCGCAGACCCATCTTGGACGGCACGCGCAGGCGGACGAAGCTCCACGCCCAGAGCGCCGGCGGCACCAGCACGGCCAGCATGCCGATGCCGAACACCTGGAAGCTCATGTCGGCGATCACCGCGCCGGGGAAACCCAGCCAGTTCTGCGGCGCCTTGCTGGTGGCATAGGAAAAGCTCGGGTCATCGACCGACCAGGTGGCCAGCGACACCATGACGATGGCGACGAGGCCCAGCACGATCAGGCCGACGAGGCGCACCGGAATGCGAATCGCGATGGCCGGTGCGGGTTCTCTGGAGGAGCGGGCGTCTTCGAGCAGGGGCTGTGCCGGCATCGTCTTCTTACACTTACTAGCTGGACTCACACTGGCCGGGGAGACTTCCAGCCGAGCCTGCATGCTAGTACCGCGTGGTTAATTGCGAGCTAACCATGGGCGGGGTGTGGAGAAGATGGTGGGCGGCCACCTGCCTCCGAGGAGAGAAACCAACATCCCGCGCCCCTCTCTTGGAATTTCCAAGGGCTTAGCTTTCGCAAAGAGGCTCAAGCTAAACCCAGGAAATTCCTTTCTCCCCCGCAAGGGGGGGGAGAGGGGTGCTGGGGCACGATCTCGCCGAACCTCTCTCCCCCTGCGGGAGAGAAAGCGAGGCCTTGGACTTAGCGTTTGCTAAGTCCTTAGCCGAGCAAGAGAGGGGCACGGGATGTAGAGGCTATTCTCAGAACTCCCGTTCCGGCTCGGAGCCGATCGAGTGGATGGAGAGATCCGCGCCACGGCGTTGCTGCTCGTCCGTGAGGCGAATGCCCATGGCCTTGGACGTGGCGAAATAGAGCACGAAGCCGGCGCCGAGCGCGTAGGCGGAGATCACCACCGCGCCGATGAGCTGGGTGAAGAACGACACGCCGCCCATGCCGCCGAGGGCCTCGAGGCCGAAGATGCCGGCGGCGATGCCGCCCCAGAGGCCGCAGAGGCCGTGTAGCGGCCAGACGCCGAGCACGTCGTCGATCTTGAGCTTCTCCTGCGTCCAGGT
>DASWWF010000347.1:0-2952 GCA_036401035.1 Devosia sp. | reverse complement strand
GCCGACGGGGTGCAGTACTGCGACGCGTTCGGCAAGCAGGTGAGCTATTCGCCGATCTCGGCCAGCCTCAGCATTCCCGGCCATGCCGAGACCATCACCATGGTCAAGCTCGGCGAAATGCCGACGCCGGTCATGAAGGTGACGCAGGACTTTGGCGGCCAGCGCCGCGTCTCGGCTTTCGTGCCGCTGATCGCCAACCCCGCCGAGACGCTGCTGCGAGGCCTCAAGCCCACCGCAATGGTTCGCCTGTCGCTGACCAATAGCACGGAGATCACCGCCGCTGGCGATCCCGGCGCCTATGATAATCGCGGCGAGACCGAGTTCCTCTACAGCGAGGCGATCGCCGGGGAGATTCCGGTGAAAGCCGAGGCGGCGGTGCCGTTCGCCATGGTGCGCGCCGACTATGCCGACCTCGACGCCAGTTTCACCGTCGTCGCCTGCCTGATGAGCGGTGCTTTCCTGATCCTGTCGCTGCAATATGTGCGCCGCTCGAAACTGCCTGCCTTCGATCTCGAACGCGCCATCGAGGCGGGTGAGATTCGGCCCTGGTACCAGCCGGTGATCAACCTGCGGACGGGCGCTCTGGCTGGCTGCGAGGTGCTCTGCCGCTGGGAGAAGAAGGGTGGCGAGGTGGTGCCGCCGGGCGCCTTCATCGATTATGCCGAAGTGACGGGCCTCGCCATCCCGATGACGCTGAGCCTGATGCAGCAGGTCAAGAACGACCTCTCCGAACTCTGCCGCGACATGCCGGACATCAAGATCTCGATCAACCTCTTCGACGGGCACTTCCGCGACGGGTCGATCGTCGAGGATGTGCAGGCGATCTTCACCGACTCCCCGATCAGCTTCCGGCAACTGGTGTTCGAGATCACCGAGCGCCGGCCGCTCGACAATTCCCCGCAGACCACCGCGGTGATCGCCGGCCTCCATGCGCTGGGCTCGCGGCTCGCCATGGACGATGCGGGCACCGGGCACTCGAACCTGGCCTATATGCAGACGCTGGGCGTCGACGTGATCAAGATCGATCGCATCTTCACCGACATGATCAAGCCGGGCACCACGCAGGTGCCCGTGCTCGACGGGCTGATCTCGATGGCGCATGACCTCGGCACCGAGATCGTCGCCGAGGGTGTGGAGACCGAGGCGCAGGCGCTCTATCTCCGGGCCCGTGGCGTGGTGATGGCGCAGGGCTTCCTCTTCGCCCCGGCGATCAAGGTCGGGCCGTTCCGCGACCTCGCCCGGGCGCTCAACGGCGGCGCCAAGCCGGCGCCCGCCCTGCCGGCCGTGGCGACCGCCGCGGCCTGACTTCCATCAAGCGAAAACCTGCCGCACCATGGCCTTCCCTTGTCCCACGATTAGTGGCACCTAGCATGTCAGTGAGTTGAGGGAGCATCCATGTCCTCCGACATGACCGAGCAGCGCAAAGCCCTGCGTGAGGCTGCGCTGCATTTCCACGAGCACCCCAAGCCGGGAAAGCTGGAGATCCAGCCGACCAAGCCGCTCGGCAACCAGCGTGACCTGGCGCTGGCCTATTCGCCGGGCGTTGCCGCGCCATGCGAGGAGATTGCCGCCAATCCCGATACGGTCTCGCGCTACACGTCGCGCGGCAATCTCGTGGCGGTGATCTCCAACGGCACCGCGGTGCTCGGGCTGGGCAATATCGGCGCGCTGGCGAGCAAGCCGGTGATGGAAGGCAAGGCCGTCCTCTTCAAGAAATTCGCCGGCATCGACGTCTTCGACATCGAGATCGACGAGACGGACCCGCAGAAATTCATTGAAGTGGTGCGGCCGCTGGAGCCGACCTTCGGCGGCATCAATCTCGAGGATATCAAGGCGCCCGAATGCTTCCAGATCGAGGAAGCGCTGCGGGCGCGGATGAACATCCCGGTCTTTCACGACGATCAGCACGGCACCGCCATCATCGTCGGCGCCGCAGTGCTCAACGGGCTCGAACTGGCCGGCAAGAAGATCGGCGAGGCCAAGATCTGCACCTCGGGCGCCGGTGCGGCTGCCATTGCCTGCCTCAACATCCTGCTGGCGCTGGGCGCCAAGCTCGAAAACATCTGGGTGGCCGACAAGGACGGGCTGCTCACCTACCGGCGCAACGACGTCAACGACAAGTGGCGCGGCCAGTTCTGCCGCCACGACACCGAGGCGACGACGCTGGCCGAGGTGATCGACGGCGCCGACATTTTCCTCGGACTCTCGGCTGCGGGTGCGCTCAAACCCGAGATGCTGCAGAAAATGGCGCCCAAGCCGCTGATCCTGGCGCTGGCCAATCCCAACCCCGAGATCATGCCCGAGGACGCCAAGGCGATCCGGCCGGACGCCATGGTCTGCACCGGGCGGTCGGACTATCCCAACCAGGTCAACAACGTCCTCTGCTTCCCGTTCATCTTCCGCGGCGCGCTCGACGTCGGCGCCACGACGATCAACGAGGAGATGAAGCTGGCGGCATCCCAGGCCATCGCCAAACTGGCGCATGACCCAGGCCTCGAAGTCTCGCCCTCGGGGCAGCCCGCGGTTTATGGACCGGATCACATCATCCCGAACCCGTTCGATCAGCGGCTGATCCTCAGGATCGCGCCGGCGGTGGCGCGGGCGGCGATGGCGACGGGCGTCGCCAAGCGGCCGATTGCGGATTTCGACGCCTATCACGACACCCTTAACCGCTTCGTCTTCCGCTCGGGCCTCGTGATGAAGCCGATCATCGACCGGGCGCAAGGGCAGGGCAAACGGATCATCTTCTCGGACGGCGAGGACGAGCGCGTGCTGCGAGCCGCCCAGGTAATCCTCGAAGAGCGCATCGCCCGCCCGATCCTGATCGGCCGTCCAGCGGTGCTGGAAAGCCGCATCGAGCGCTTCGGCCTGACGCTGCGGCCGGGCATCGACGTCGAGGTGGTGAATCCCGAGGACGATCCGCGCTACCGCGACTACGTGGCGCTGTTCCAC
>DASWWF010000346.1:0-1575 GCA_036401035.1 Devosia sp. | reverse complement strand
GAGCCGGGACCTTTCCCGTAACTCCGGCTCGTCTCTTCTGCTGCGGGCGTGGTGGAATTGGTAGACGCGCCGGACTCAAAATCCGGTTCCGAAAGGAGTGTCGGTTCGACCCCGACCGCCCGCACCACTCTGCTTCCATCCTCTATCTTGCCCCGCCCCGGCGAACCGGTGTTGAGTGCGCGTGTTTCGCCTCGACCATCGGAGTTTCCCCCACATGCGTCTTCTCATCGTCGGCACCGGCCGGATGGCCGTCAATCATGCCAGGGCGTTCCAGGGCATCGAGGGGGTGGAGATGGTGGGGGCGGTGGATACCGATCCGGGCAATCTCGCGAGCTTTGCCGACAGTTTTGGCATTCCGCAGCGCTTTGCCTCGCTCGATGCGGCGCTGGCCTGGGGGCAGTTCGATGCCATCGACAATGTGACGCCCGATTCCATCCACCACCCGACGACGCTGGCGGCGCTGGCTGCCGGCAAGCATGTGTTCTGCGAAAAGCCGCTGGCGCCGAGCTATCCGCTGGCGCTTGAAATGGTCGAGGCGGCGGAGAAGGCCGGCCGCATCAACATGGTCAACCTCACCTACCGGAACGTCGCCGAGCTGCACAAGGCGCGCGAGATCATCGCTTCCGGTGCCATCGGCGAGGTCAAGCATATCGAGGCCAGCTATCTGCAGCACTGGGTGGCCCTGCGCGACTACAACGATCCGGGCCCGTGGCTGTGGCGGCTTTCCACCGCGCATGGCTCGAACGGCACGCTGGGCGACATCGGCATCCACATCATCGATTTCACCACCTTCGCCATCGGCCAGCCGATCGTGTCGATGAACTGCCGGTTGCAGACGTTCTCGAAGGTGCCGGGTGACAGGCTGGGCGAGTATGTGCTCGATGCCAATGACAGCTTCATCATCAGCGCCGAATTCGGCAATGGCGCCATCGGCACCATCCATTCGTCGCGCTGGGCCTCGGGGCACTCCAACGACCAGAAGCTGCGCGTCTATGGCAACAAAGGCGGGCTGGAGTTGAGCCACGGCCATTGGGGCACGCTGCTCCGGGTCTGCGCCGGCGAAGACGTCGCCACCTCAACCTGGCGCGAGGTGAAGGCCGAGCCGGTCAAGACCAATTATCGGCGGTTCGTCGAGGCGGTGAACTCGGGCCGGCAGGACGATCCGGATTTCCGCCACGCGGCCGAGCTGCAGAAGGTGCTCGACCTGGCGCTGGTCGCCGACCGCGACCGGGCCGAACACCGCGTCGGATAAGGAAAGGCCGGAAGCGAACCTCCGGCCGAAGTGACCTCAAGGGAACATCGAGGGTCAGAGCGGGGGCGGCACCGGGACCGGTGTGCTGCGCGGCTCCTTCGGATCGACCACGAGCGGGGCGGCGCCGGAATCGTCGAAGCCGGCCCAGCCTTCGTCTTCGTAGCGCTTGCGCCGGTCGGAGATGTCGATGCCGTTGGCCGAGCGGAGGATGGCCTCGGCGGTCTCGACGTGGGCCTCGTCGACCCGGGCAGTCACCAGCGCGCCGCCGCGGCGGACGCCTTCGGCATAGACATGCGCGTCGGATTCGGGGACGCCGGCGCGGG
>DASWWF010000345.1:0-6055 GCA_036401035.1 Devosia sp. | reverse complement strand
CGGACGGGATGCGACAGGGCTTCGAAGACGGCGTTGATCGTCATGCGATATAATTAGACATTTCTCTAATTAGAGTCCAGACGAAACTTCATGCGTTGATTGGCGCTCCGGGAGCGCGTGTGTGGGTAGTGCCTAGCCCTTGGTTGTCAACCACAACTTTCTAGCGGGAATGGACTGGGCAGAAGAACGATGATAGCCCTGAATTGTTTTTGGGGGACTTATCATAATGAAATCTGTCGTATCGACGCTTGGCGTCGCATCTCTTCTTTTTGTCTCGGGCTGTGCTACCAATCCGAAAGACATCACACCGAACTACGTTTCTCCGGTTCTCTATCAGAATTTGTCGTGCGAACAGTTGGCGCAGGAAGCGCAGCGCGTTTCCAATGCAGCTGCTGTTGCAACCGGGGCTCAACAGTCGCAGGTGACTAAGGACGGCGTCGCCACCGGCGTGGCCATCGTTCTGTTCTGGCCTGCTCTCTTTTTCATCGGCGGAGACAAACAGAACGCCGCTCAGATCGCCCAGCTCAAGGGCGAAATGCAGGCCATCGAGCAGGCCAACATCAGCAAGAACTGCGGCATCACGTTCGCTAAGGGCTGAGCCAACACGAGCCAGTCAGCAGGCGCTCTCGCAATGTTCACCTCTCCCAAGGGAGAGGTGATGCCGCTTCAGGCAGCCCGATTATGCAGAAACCCCTGCATCACCGTGGCCTCCGCGATCGCCCTGATCGTGGCTTCGTCGAGGCTGAGGTCGCCGGCGGCGTAGGAGTAGCGGAGCTGCTCGGGCGTGCGGGGACCGATGACGGGGCGGACGTTGGGGCCAAGGCCGGTCAAATAGGCGAGGATCATCTGGCCGGCCGGCAGGCCGACCCTGTTGGCGAGCGCCTCGATCTTGTCGGCCGCCTCGGCGCAGGCCGGATTGTCGTAGTTGGCCGGCGGCGCCTTGCCCAAAGCGCGCTTTTCGAAATAGCCCTGCGCCTGCGAGGTATAGAGCTGCAGCTCGACATCGTTGTTGAGCGCGTGGTGAAACATCGGCGCGTCGATGACGTAGTTGGTGGGGTCGCTCAGCGGGTTCATCAGGCGGCAGAGGGCATTGCCCAGCACCTGATTGGCGGAGAAGCCGCCCGAACGTTCCGCCTCGCGGATGCGCGGCAGGCTCCAGTTGGAGCAGCCGATGGCGGCGATCTTGCCCTCGCCAATCATCTCGTGCAGCGGCCCGATGATCTCGGCGGCCGGCAGTTTCGGGTCGTCGCGATGCAGGAACCACAGGTCGATGCGGTCGGTCTGCAGTTTCTTTAGACTCAGCTCGACGTCGTGGCGCAGCGAGGCCGGGTCGCACCGGCCCTGATCCATGTGGCCGAGCGGGGGGTGGGCCCCCTTGGTGACGACGCGCAGGTGGTCGCGGTTGCCGCGCGCCTTCATCCACTCGCCGATGATGGCTTCGGACCGCTGCATCTCGCCCGGCACCCAGTTGGAATAGACCGAGGCCGTGTCGATCACCGCGCCGCCCAATTCGACGTAGGTGTCGAGAAGGGCGAAGGCGTTGGTCCGATCGCTATCGGCGCGACCGCCCGGGCCCAGGCCCAGATTGGCGGTGCCGAGAATGAGGCGGTTGGTGGTCATGGCTTATCCGGTAATGATGGGCAGGTGATCGAGGAACTGGCGGGCGCTGGCTTCCCAGGAGAAGCGCTCGGCATAGGCGCGGCAGTTTTCGCGCGGGACGGAGAGGGCCTCCAGCGCAGCGGCGGCGAGGTCTTCCTTGAGGACGCCGACCGGCTCCTTGCCGATCACGTCGATCGGGCCGGTGACCGGGTAGGCGGCGACCGGCGTGCCGCTGGCGAGGGCTTCGAGCAGGACGAGACCGAAGGTGTCGGTGCGGCTGGGGAAGACGAAGACGTCGGCGCCGGCATAGAGTTTTGCCAGGTCGTCGCCGTGGCGGGCGCCGGTGAAGATGGCAGCCGGATATTTGGCCTCCAGCTCCTTGCGGCTGGGGCCGTCGCCGACGATTAGCTTGGTGCCCGGCAGGTCGAGTTTGAGGAACGCCTCGATGTTCTTTTCGACGGCGACGCGGCCGACATACAGGAACACCGGCTTGTCGAAGGCGGTCTCGGCGCGCTTTGCGGGATGGAACAGGGTGGTGTCCACGCCCTTGGTCCAGAGCGCCACATTCACGAAGCCACGGGCTTCGAGCAGGGTCTGCAGATGCGGCGTGCCCACGAGGCAATAGCGGGCCGGGCCGTGGAACCAGCGCAGGAACGCGTAGCTCCAGTCGAGCGGCACCGGCAGGCGGGCCTTGAGATATTCCGGGAACTGCGTGTGGTAGGCGGTCGAGAACGGCAGTTTGCGCTCGACGCAATATTTTCGGGCGATCAAGCCGAGGGGACCCTCGGTTGCGATGTGGATGGCGTCGGGCCGGATCGAGCGGATCTTTTCGTGCACCGTGTGCTTGTGGACGAGCGAGAGGCGGATCTCGTCGTAACCGGGCATCGGCATGGTGCGGTATTCGAGCGGCGTGATCAGTTTCACGTCGATGCCCTGCGCCACCATCTGCTCGATCACCCGCTCGGTGGAGCGGACGACGCCATTGATCTGCGGATGCCAGGCGTCGGTGACGATGAGGACTGTGCGCGGGAGATTGGACATGGGCGTTTACCTATCAGAGGCGCCCGGAAGGCTCCAGATGCGTCGCTTACGTCACGCTGACGCGCGCGTGATGAACGTTCATGAGCCGTGTGGCGGCCATGGTGATGCTCAATAGCCGACTTGTTTAGACGTCCGGGGGCCGGTGATCGTCGCTAAGCCGTTCTGCGGCATGGCGAATTCGAGGACGTATCCCCGCGCATTCTGGCCGCTGCTAGACTGCCGGGGTTGATACGCTCTTTGACATCGCCGGGCCGCAAAAGCAAAAGGGCCGCATTGCTGCGGCCCTTCGGCATAATCGGAAAAATCCAGCGGCGCTTAGCGCTTGGAGAACTGGAAGGACTTGCGGGCCTTGGCCTTGCCGTACTTCTTGCGTTCGACGACGCGGCTGTCGCGGGTCAGGAAGCCACCCTTCTTGAGCACGTCGCGGAGCGTCGGCTCGAAGTAGGTGAGGGCCTTGGAGATGCCGTGACGGACGGCGCCGGCCTGGCCGGAGAGACCACCACCGGAAACAGTGGCGACGATGTCGTACTGGTCCTTGCGCGAGGCGGCCACGATCGGCTGCTGGAGCACCATCTGGAGCACCGGGCGGGCGAAGAAGGCGTTGAAGTCCTTGCCGTTGACCGAGATCTTGCCGTTGCCCGGCTTGATCCAGACGCGAGCAATGGCGTTCTTGCGCTTGCCGGTGGCATAGGCGCGGCCCTGCGCGTCGAGCTTCTGGACGTGGACGGGAGCGGCCGGCTGCGCGGCAGCGGCGACGGTCGAGGTGCCCAGGTCTTCGAGGGAGTTGATGGTCTCGGCCATTACTTGACCCTCACATTCTTGGAGTTGAACGAACCGACGTCGAGCTTGGTCGGCTGCTGGGCCTCATGCGGATGCTCGGCACCGCCATAGACCTTGAGGTTCTTCATCTGCACACGACCGAGCGGACCGCCCGGGATCATGCGGCGCACGGCGTTCTCGAGCACGCGCTCGGGGAAACGGCCGGTGAGGAGCTCACGCTGGGTGCGATCCTTGATGCCGCCCGGATAGCCGGTGTGCCAGAAGAAGCGGCGCTGATCGAGCTTCTTGCCGGTGAGCTTGACCTTGTCCGCATTGATCACGACGACGTTGTCGCCCATGTCCATGTTCGGGGTGTAGGTCGGCTTGTGCTTGCCGCGAAGGCGGAGCGCGATGATGGACGCAAGGCGGCCCACCACCAGATCGGTCGCGTCGATCAAGATCCACTTCTTCTCGATCTCGCTCGGCTTGGCCGAGTACGTGGTCATCTCTGGAATCCTTGTAGTTTGGTGAGCGCGAGATACAGAGGTCGCGCCATGGTGTCAACAGGCCATTATTTTACCAGCAAAAACAGCGGCTTACGCCTGCGGTATTTATATACCTCATTGCGGTATTTTACTACCGCGCTGTTTTCCCTGTCATATCAGCGAGATAGGCGACAATCGCGCCGCAGAGCATGAATGCCAGCGCCTGGTGGCCGAGGGCCAGCGAGATAGGCACCATGGCGAGCAGCGTCGCAATGCCCAGCGCCGCCTGCAGCACGATCAGCAGGGTGATGCGCGGCAGCCAGCCATTGGCGCCTGCAAAGCCCCCTGCCCGGGCCTGCCGCCAGAGCAGGAAACCGGCATAGATCACAATGACATAGGCGATGCAGCGGTGGTTGAACTGCACGGTCAGCGCGTTCTCGAACAGGTTCTTCCACCACGGATCCATGACGTCGAGACCGCGCGGAACCAGCGCCCCATCCATCAGCGGCCAGGTATTGTAACCCATGCCGGCATCGATCCCGGCGACGAAGGCGCCGGCGATCAACTGGATGAAAACGAGAAGGAGCAGCAGCACGACCGGCCAGCGCGGCCGGATCGGCGTCATCGGCCTGGGCTCGAGCCGCCGGGCGACCCAGACCAGCGCCATGAAGAGCAGCGCTGCCGCGCCCAGATGGGCCGCGAGCCGGTATTGCGACACCGAAACCAGTTGGGACAGGCCGGACGTGACCATCCACCAGCCCAGCGCGCCCTGCAGGCCGCCGAGGACAAAGAGCCCGGCGAGCGGGGCGGCGAGGGTCCAGGAGAAACGGCGCTGGAACAGGAAGATGACGAAGGGCACGGCGAAGGCGAGGCCGATGAAGCGGCCAAGGAAGCGGTGGAACCACTCCCAGAAGAAGATGAACTTGAACTCCTCGAGGCTCATCCCCTTGTTGACGAATTCGTACTGGGGGATCTGCTGGTAGGCCTCGAAATCGGCCATCCACTCGGCTTCCGACAGCGGCGGCAGGGTGCCGGAGATCGGCTTCCACTCGACGATGGAGAGGCCTGAGCCGGTCAGGCGGGTAATGCCGCCGACGGCGACCATCACCAGCACCAGCAGCGCAATGCAGTAGAGCCAGATGCGGACGGGCCGCAGCCGATCATGCTCGGGAGCGATGGCGAGGTGCGGCGTTTCGATGCTTGCCAAGAGAACTTTCCCGGACCAGTTTGCGCGGCGGTTGGTACGCCCCTCCCCCGGGCTTTGCAACGACCGGTTTGACGCAGGATTTCACGATAGAGCGATGACCCAGAACGCCCGCAAACTGCTCGGCACCGTCTTGGTGCTGGTCTCGATCATCGTCTGGTGCGTGCTGGCGGTGGCGATCTATTCCACCTGGCTCGCCGGCGCCCCGTGGTGGGCGCTGATCCTCTTTTTCGCGGTCACGGGCGGGCTCTGGTTCTTCCCCGCCGCCTGGATCGTGCGCTGGATGGCGCGGCCGGACTCGGCCTGACGCCTTATTCCCAGCGGACGCGGGCGCCGAGCGCCGTCAGCTTTTCCACGAAGTGCGGATAGGCCCGACGGATTGGATCGGCATTCTTGATGCGCGACTGCCCGGGGATCTGCATGGCGGCGATCAGCAGCGCCACGACGACGCGGATGATATAGGGCGCCTCGACCGTCGCCGGCCGCAGCTGGTTGCCACCGAAGACCACCAGCCGGTGCGGGTCGGAAAGGTGCACGCGGGCGCCGAACTTCAACAGTTCCGCGCTCCAGCC
Organism: Devosia sp.; assembly: GCA_036401035.1. Taxonomy (GTDB): domain Bacteria; phylum Pseudomonadota; class Alphaproteobacteria; order Rhizobiales; family Devosiaceae; genus Devosia_A. The sequence goes on along the minus strand of DASWWF010000345.1, from coordinate 395 downwards.
CAGGGCACCCTCATAGACCTTGTTCCAGAACATGATGTCGCCGGTGCAGCCGACGGATATGCCGACAGCATGGGGCAGCAGGTCGGCAGGGAAGTAGGGCCAGGGCGCCGCCTCGATCTTGGGCAGCATTTCGGCGGTGTAGGGTTCGGTGATGCGGCGGGTCCAGCCGGTGGTGGTGATGGTCCCCTCGCCGACTTCGAACTCGATGCCGAGCTTGCCGAGCTGCCGCAGGATCAGCGTCATGTGCGGGCCCATGTCGGTCTCGACCGTCAGCCGGCCCCCGGTGACGGCGGCAATGGCAAGGAAGGTCGCAACTTCGTGGTGGTCATCGGGGACGCGGGCAACGGTCCCCCGCAGCTCCTTGATGCCGCGGACGGTCAGCTTGGATGTACCGA
>DASWWF010000344.1:0-2941 GCA_036401035.1 Devosia sp. | reverse complement strand
TCGATGCGGGCGACGATCGGCATGAAGGCGTTCGACCTGGTGCTGACGCCGGCGGCGGGAGCGCCGCTCGACGGGCTCAAGATCCTCATCCACCCGATCATCTTCTGGATCACCTGCTGGTTCGCCTGGCCGCTGTCGCTGCTGTTTGCCTTCTTCACGCCGCGGCGCGAAATGGTGCACGATTTCTTGACCAGCACGCTGATGGTGCGCCGTTCGCCGATGGTGCGGCACTGGCGGCAGGCCCGGCTCTAGCCGCAGCGGTTGCCGCAGGCGGCGGCGCGGCGTAGGGTGGCTGGACTGTCCCCTCCGAGCCGCTCATGACGGACCAGACGCCGGAAAATACCCAGCTCTTCCTGACTGCGGCGATGCCGTGCCCGTATCTGCCCGGGCGGCAGGAGCGGAAGCTCTTCACCCACCTGACCGGCCGGCGCGCGGCAACGCTGCACCACCTGCTCAGCGACAACGGGTTCCGCCGCAGCCAGAACCTCATCTATCGCCCGGCCTGCGACGGCTGCGCCGCCTGCCAGTCGGTGCGGATTGTGGCGCGCGAGTTCGAGCTCTCCAAGCGCTACCGCCGGGTGCTGAACGCCAATCAGGACATCACGGTGGAGGTTTGCCCACCGCGGGCGACGGCCGAACAGTTCGCGCTGTTCAAGCGCTATCTGGAAACGCGCCATGCCGGGGGCGGCATGACGCAGATGAGTTTCGTCGACTACGAGTACATGGTGGAAGACACGCCGGTGCAGACGATCCTCGTCGAATACCGGCTCAACACGCCTGAACGCCCGCTGGTGGCGCTGGCGCTGACCGACGTCATGCCGGACGGGCTTTCCATGGTCTACAGCTTTTATGACCCGGACCTCGCCGAGCGCGGTCTCGGGAATTTGCTCATACTTGATCACATCAGCCAGGTGAAACTTGCCGGGCTGAGCTATGTCTATCTCGGCTACTGGGTGAAGGACTCGCCCAAGATGGCCTATAAGGGCCGCTTCCGCCCGCTCGAAGTGCAGCGCGGCCCGCTGGGCTGGCGCCGCCTCGACTGACACTCTCTCGACGGACCTCATGACTTTCCTGCTCGGCATCGTTCGCCTGTTGATCGCGCTCGGCACCCTGGTGGTGGCGAGCATGGCGGTGCTGGCGCTGACGGGCTTTGCGGTGCGCGAGTTCGACCTGCTCAACCATTTCCAGCTGTTCCTGTTCTTCGGCACGCTGGTGGCGACGGTGCTGGCGCTCATCGCCTTCAGCCGGACGCGGTGGAAGCCGTGGATGATCGGCATTGCCGGTGCGGGGCTCCTGGCGTCGAGCGTGATCTTCCTGCCCGAGCTGATCTCGGGCTTCATGCCGCACCAGCCGGCGCCGAGCGACGGGCGGCCGGTCTACAAGCTCATGACCCACAATGTGTTCGGGCTCAATTTCGACATGGAGCGGGTCGAGGCGGCGGTGGAGGCGGAAAAGCCCGACATCATCGCGCTGCAGGAATATTTCGGCGAGCAATCGAGCGAGCTGCATCCGCTGCTGCACGACCAATACCCCTATTTCGCGCAATGCCGGGGCGGCAAGCGGGCCAATATCGCGATCTATTCGAAGCTGCCGTTCGAGGAAGCGGAGGCGGATGGCGCCTGCCCCAACGACGCCTATGGCAAGCAGCGCACGGCCCGCATCCTCGCCACCTTCACGCAGCCGGACGGTACGACGTTCTCGGTGATGACCACCCATCTCGACTGGCCGGTGCCGGTGATGCGGCAATCAAAGCAGTTCGAGGAACTGACTGGCGCCGTCAACGAGACGACGGGGCCGCTGCTGGTGGTGGGCGATTTCAACTCGACGCCGTGGAGCTATGCACTGCGAGATTTCGCCATGCGGACGATGCTGGACCGGCAGACGCGCAACGTCGTCACCTTCCCGCTGCGCTTTACGGCGCCGCACCGGTTCTTCCCCGATGGGCTGATGGAAACGCTGCCGGTGCTGCCGCTCGACCATGTGCTGGTGCGCGGCGGGGTACACGTGCACGACATCCATGCCGGGACGGATACGGGGAGCGATCATCTGCCGGTATTTGTGACATTTTCGGTGGGGCAGTAGGCCCCGACCTATAAACACACTCGGTGTCATCCCTGCGAAAGCAGGGACCCACCTATCAGCCTGAGTGGCGTGCGACATGGGTCCCGGGTCAAGCCCGGGATGACAGCTGGTGGTGGGGGCGAGGACCTGCCCCACCCCACATGCCCTACCCCACGAACTTGTTGTTCCGCGGGAACCCGTTTGGCGGCTGGCGGCCGGCGGAGGCGCGGTCGGAGAGCCATTCGGTGAGTTCGGCGGTGGGTTTGGTGTAGGTGCGGCCCGAGGAGTCGGTCCAGGTGAGGCCTTCACTGGTGTTGAAGGTCTTCAAATCGGAGATGCCGCCGTCCTTGTAGCGCTGCAGGCGGACGCCCTTGCCGCGGGTCATTTCGGGCAGCTGGCTCAGCGGGAAGACCAGCATCTTGCGGTTCTCGCCGATGACCGCGACGGTGTCGCCGGCGACGGGCACAAGGAGGCGGGCCTCTTCGGTGGCGGTGAGGTTGAGCACCTGCTTGCCCTTACGGGTGTTGGCGATCAGTTCGTCCTCGGCGACGACGAAGCCGTTGCCGGTGTCCGAGGCGATGATGCGCTTGGCGCCGGCGCGGTAGACGAAGAGATCGACGATGTCCTGGCCTTCTTCGATATCGACCATCAGGCGTACCGGTTCGCCCTGGCTGCGGCCGCCGGGGAGCTTGTCGCCGCCCAGGGTATAGACCTTGCCGCCGGTGGTGAGCAGCAGCAGCTTGTCGGTGGTCTCGGCGTGGAAGAACAGTTTCAGCCGGTCGCCGGTCTTGAAGCTCTTTTCGTCGACTTCCGAGGCGTGGCCCTTCATGGCGCGGATCCAGCCCTTTTCGGAAAGGATCACGGTGATCGGCTCGCGCTC
>DASWWF010000343.1:0-5640 GCA_036401035.1 Devosia sp. | reverse complement strand
TAGGCCGACACGTCGTTGGCCTGGGTCTCGATCACCGGCAGCGCGGTCAGCGAGCCGAGGCCATGCTCTTCGTTGAGCTTGGCGGCGCGCTCGAGCAGACGCGAGTGCAGGTAGAACACGTCGCCCGGATAAGCTTCGCGGCCCGGCGGGCGGCGGAGGAGGAGCGACATCTGGCGGTAGGCGACGGCCTGCTTGGTCAAGTCGTCATAGGCGATCACGGCATGCATGCCGTTGTCGCGGAAATACTCGCCGATGGCGGCGCCGGTCATCGGCGCGAGGAACTGCATCGGCGCCGGGTCCGAAGCGGTGGCGGCGATGACGATGGAATATTCCATGGCGCCGGCATCTTCCAGCACCTTGACGAACTGCGCCACGGTCGAGCGCTTCTGGCCGACGGCGACGTAGATGCAATAGAGCTTCTCACCCTCGGAGGCCTTGGCGACATGCGCCGGCTTCTGGTTGAGGAAGGTGTCGAGGATCACGGCGGTCTTGCCGGTCTGGCGGTCGCCGATGATGAGCTCGCGCTGGCCGCGGCCGATCGGGATCAGCGCGTCGATGGCCTTGATGCCGGTCGACATCGGCTCGTGCACCGACTTGCGCGGCAGGATGCCCGGGGCCTTCACGTCGACGCGGCGGCGTTCCTTGGCCTTGAGCGGGCCCTTGCCGTCGATCGGGTTGCCCAGCGCATCGACGACGCGGCCGAGCAGTTCCTTGCCGACCGGGGTGTCCACGATGGCGCCGGTCCGCTTGACGGTGTCGCCTTCCTTGATGCCGCGGTCGGCGCCGAAGATCACCACGCCGACATTGTCGGTTTCGAGGTTGAGCGCCATGCCCTTGATGCCGCCCGGGAACTCGACGAGCTCACCGGCCTGCACGTTGTCGAGGCCGTAGACGCGGGCGATACCGTCACCGACCGAGAGCACCTGGCCGACTTCGGAGACTTCGGCTTCCTGGCCGAAATTCTTGATCTGGTCCTTGAGGATCGCAGAGATTTCCGCGGCTTTGATGTCCATTATCCGACCTCTTTCATGGCGATCTTCATCGCAGTCAATTTGGTTTTGAGTGAGCTGTCGATCATCTGCGACCCGACCTTCACCTGAAGGCCACCGATCAGCGAGGGATCGACATGTTCGTTGAGCGTGACGGTCTTGCCGATCTTGGCCTTGAGCGTCGTCGCCAGGCTGGCGAGCTGGGCCTTGCTCAGCGGCACCGCCGAGGTCACGTCGGCGGAAATCTCGCCGCGTTCCTTGGCGGCCAGATCGCGGAAGGCCTGGATGATCGCCGGCAGCGCGAAGAGGCGGCCGTTGGAGGCCACCACGCGCACGAAATTGGCGACGGTCGGATTGACCTTGGCCTTGCCCAGAATAGCGGAAATGGCGGAAGCCTTGGCCTCGGTGCCGATCACCGGAGAGCGCAGGAAGCGGGTGAAGTCACCGCTTTCTTCCGCCAGATTTGAGATGGAAACCAGGCCCTGCTCTACGGGATCAAGGCTCTTGTCGCCCTGGGCGATATCGAAGAGTGCCTGCGCGTAAGGCCGCGCAATATGGGAAAGCACCGAATCCTGCGCTGCCAATGCCCCGTTACCTCGTGATACGCAACCGCTCTCCGCTCATGATCAGCGCCGGCAGCTGCTTGTAGTGGGATCGCCCCGAGAAAGCCCGTCGGCCCCTCGAAATCGCGCCCCCTCTAACACGATGACAGAACCGCCCGCAAGGCCGGGGGAGTGACTCTTTCAGGGAGTATTGTCGCATGTGCAGAACAGGGCGCGGAGCCATGTGGCACACAAGGCAGCCCAGCGCCCACCGCCACCCTATCGCAGTTCTGCGATAATCCTTGCGATATCGTCCGTAAGTTGCGATATTTGAGCATGAAGTCAATCGTCTACATGCCGCATGCCCTCAAGCAGCTGGAAGCACTGCCCGAGCCCGTGCAAGCGCAGATCGACGATGCACTCGATGCCTATGCAATGTCGGGCAAAGGCGACGTCAAGGCACTTTCCGGCCGCACCGGCTACCGGCTGAGAATTGGCCGGTACCGGGTGATCTTCGACGAGGATCGCCTGACCATCCTGGCGTTCGAGGTAGGCAAGCGTGAGACCACCAGTTATCGCAGACACTAGGAGTTACGGCATGGACGAACCGCAGTTTATCAAGACGCCAAACGGCGACGATCTCGTCGTGCTGACCAAGGCAGACTATGAGGAGTTGATCCGAATTGCCGAAGAGGCGGCGGAAGACGCCGCGGACGTCGCTGCCTATGACGCTGCAAAAGCGGCCTCGGCAAACGCCAAGCCGGTCCCGAGGGAAGTCTCTCGTCTAGTCCAGAAGGGCGACACCATCCTGAAGGCAGTCCGGGTCTGGCGAGACATCGGGCAGGTCAAGCTCGCTGATGACATCGGATCGTCCCAGGGATTCATCTCCGACCTCGAAAACCGCCGACGCAAACTGACCCCGGAGGTCGCCGAGAAACTGGCTGTCGCGCTCGACGTGCCTCTCGACTGGCTGATCTAGAAGAAACTTTGCGGGTCGATGTCGACCTGAATCCGGAGGTTGCCGGTGGGTCTGGGGGCGTTTTCGAGCCAGAAGCGGACATAGCCCGAGAGGTCGAAATCCTTGCCGCTCTGGGCGAGGAGCCGCACCCGGTGGCGGCCGCGCACCATGGCGATGGGCGCATCGGCCGGGCCGAAAAGACGAAGACCGTCCGCCATCGGCGCGGCGGCGAGAATCTGGCGGGCGAAGTCGAAAGTCGGGTCGTGCTCGTTGCCGGAGACGACCAGCGCCGCGAGCCGGCCGAAGGGCGGCAGCCCGCCCGCCTCCCGTGAGGCCAGCTCGTAGGAGTAGAACGCCTCCCGGTCGCCCTTGATCATCGCCTGCATCACCGGATGGGTCGGGTGATAAGTCTGGAGGAAAGCCCGTCCGGCCCTGGAGGCACGGCCGGCCCGGCCGGTGACCTGGGTGAGGATCTGGAACGTCCGCTCGGCGGCGCGCGGATCGCCGTGGTTGAGCCCGAGATCGGCGTCGAGCACGCCCACCAGCGTGAGCTTTTCGAAATGATGGCCCTTGGCGACGAGCTGGGTGCCGATGATGAGATCGTATTCGCCGCGCTCGATCTCGGTGAAGCGATCGCGGATCTGCGCGTTCGACCCCATGTCGGACGAGAGGATGACTTTCCGGGCGCCGGGGAAGCGCGCCTCGGCCTCTTCGGCGACCCGCTCGATGCCGGGTCCGATGGGCACCAGCGATTCCACCGCGCCGCATGAGCCGCAGGCCTGCGGCACGCGCTGCTCGTGACCGCAATGATGGCACATCAGCACGCCGCGGAAGCGATGTTCCACCAGCCAGGCCGAGCAATCGGGGCACTGGTACTGGTGGCCGCAGGCCTTGCAGAGGGTAAGGGGCGCATAGCCGCGGCGGTTGAGAAACAGCAGCGCCTGCTCGCCGCGATCGAGCGTGGCGAAGACCTCGCGGGCGAGGCGCGGCGCGATCCACTGGCCCTTGTCGGGCGGCTCCTCGCGCATATCGAGCGCGGTGATGTCGGGCATGGCGGCTTCGGCAAAGCGCGATTGCAGCAGCACATGCGCATAGCGCCCGGTATTGGCGTTGTTGCGCGATTCGACCGAGGGGGTCGCTGACGAAAGGATCACCCGCGCGCCGGCGAGCTTGGCCCGCACCACCGCCATGTCGCGGGCGTGATAGTTGACGCCGTCGGATTGCTTGAAAGCGCCGTCGTGCTCTTCGTCGAGGACGATCATCCCCAGCTCGCGGAACGGCAGGAACAGCGACGAGCGCGCGCCGAGCACGACCCGGACCTGCCCGTTGAGCACGGCCCGCCAGGTGCGCGCCCGCTGCGCCGGCGTCATGTCCGAATGCCACTCGGCCGGGCGGGTGCCGAAGCGGCGGGTGAAGCGCTCGACGAATGTGTTGGTGAGCGCGATCTCCGGCAGGAGGATCAGCGCCTGCCGCCCGGCCCGCAGCGTATCGGCCACCGCCTCGAAGAACACCTCGGTCTTGCCGCCGCCGGTAACCCCATCGAGCAGCGCCACGCCGAAGCCGTCGACCGGAATGGCGCGGATCTGTTCGAGCGCCGCCGCCTGCTCGGGGCTCAGCGTCGGCACCGCCGCTTCCGGATCGGGTGGCAGCGCGATGGGCGGCGGAGGGACCTCGATCCGCTCCAGCGCCCCGGCCCGTTCGAGCCCCTCGATCACCGAGGCCGAAACGCCCGAGGCACCGATGATCGCCGCCTTGGCCCAGGCCGCGCCATCGGTGAGCACGTCCATGACCCGCAGGCGGGCCGGGGTCATCCGGTCGGGCTCGTAGCCGGTGGCGCGGAAGGCGGTGATCGGCCGCTCGGGGTCAAGGGCTTCAGTGGAGCGCAGCACCGAGCGGAGCACGAGGCCGGGCGTCGCCAGCGTATATTTGCTCACCCAATCGACGGTCTTGAGCAGCTCTTCGGAGAGCGGCGGGGTATCGTAGACCTGCAGGATGTCCTTGAGCCGATTGTGGGCGTAGTTGTCCTTGGGCTCGCCCCAGACCACGCCCAGCGTCGGCCGGCCGACCAGCGGCACGGCGACGATGGAGCCGCGCTCGACCCGCATCCCGGCGGGGACCCTGTAGGAATAGGGTCCCTCGACCGAAACGCTGACCATCACCGCGACAATGTCGGGAAGTTCGCTCATCCGTGCCCGCTTTGTTCACGAGGAACATAGGCAGGGCAAGGTGATTCTTCGATGGCGCCGCTGCCGGATAGGTGCGCCCCCTCCACCAGACTTCGTCTGGTCCCCCTCCCCCGTTTCACGGGTGAGGATCCGCTGGGTCACGATCTCTCCTGATCCTCCCCCGCCTGCGGGGGAGGGGGACCGCCGAAGGCGGTGGAGGGGGCGCCCTCAGTCCTCAGATCACCACGATCGGCGAGCCGGAGGGCACACGCTGATGAAGATCGATCACGTCCTGGTTCAGCAGCCGCACGCAGCCGGACGAAATCGCCTTGCCGATGGTGCGCTCGTCGGTGGCGCCGTGCAGGCGATAGATGGTGTCGCGGCCATCCTTGAAGATGTAGAGCGCGCGGGCGCCGAGCGGGTTCTCGAGGCTCGGCGGCATGCCGTGCCGATAGGGCTCGAGTTCGGGCTGGCGGGCAATCATTTCGGTGGGTGGCGTCCAGGTCGGCCACTCCCGCTTGTACTGGATGACGCCGCGGCCCGACCAGGTGAAGCCATCGCGACCGATGCCGACGCCATAGCGCATGGCCTTGCCGCCTTCCTGCACGACATAGAGGAAGCGGTTGGCCGTATCGACCACCACCGTGCCCGGCCGCTCGCCGGTCGGATCGTCGACCATCTGCCGCCAGTATTGCGGTTCGATCAGCGCCATGTTGGCGGCCGGGATCGGGAAGCGCTCCTCGGGCCGGGCGGCATACATGGCGACGACATCGGGCGGCACGGTCGGCTTGGCGTCGGCGGCGAGGCGAGTGGTGCCGGAGGTGGCGCAACCGGCGAGCAGCAGCGAGGAGAGGCTGGCGGCACCGGCCAGGAACTGGCGGCGGCCCAGGGCGATAGCGGTCATGATCAAAGGCTTTCGAGCGGCAGCGCTTGGGCTGCACGGGAACTGGGAGAGACGGCGATGACGGTGAGCGTCAGTCGAGCCG
>DASWWF010000342.1:0-5924 GCA_036401035.1 Devosia sp. | reverse complement strand
GGCCTCGACGATAGCCTCGTCGCTGACCAGCACGGAGCGGTCGACATGCTGGCGCAGGGCGAAGCAGAGCTCGCCGATCCTGCGGGCGCCGAGACTGTCTGCGGCGACGCCGCTCACCTGCACGTCCACCGGCTCACCGGCAGCGAGGGCATTGTGCAGGGTCGAGGCATTGGCCGGCTCGACGCCGATCAGTTTCACCTTACCGACATAGTGGGCGGCCGCGCCGGCGATCAGTCCGCCACCGCCGACGGCGATCAGTACGGTATCGAGGTCCGGCGCTTGCTCGGAGAGTTCGAGCGCCATGGTGCCCTGCCCCATGACCGTTTCGAATGCGTCGTAGGCGTGGAGCTGCAGGCCGCCATTGGCCTCGGCCCAGTCGCGGCTGGCATTGAGCGCATCGACATAGCTGTCGCCGCCGACCACGATCTCGGCGCCATAGGACTTGATGCGCGCGATCTTGGCGGGCGAGGAAATCGACGGGACATAGATGCGCGCCTTGTGCCCCAGTTGCTGCGCCGCATAGGCCGCCGCCGCGCCGTGATTGCCGCCCGAGGCGGCGACGACGCCATGCTCGGCGCCGTCGCGGCTGAGGATGTTGGTGAAGGCCCCGCGCGCCTTGAACGTCCCCGAATGCTGCAGAAACTCGAGTTTGAGCGTCAGCGGCGCACCGGCAAGGCCGAAATCGCCGGCATCGACGGTCATCACCGGCGTGCGGCGGATGTGCGGAGCGATGAGGCTGGCGGCGGAAGCGATATCGGCGGGCGCGGGCAAACGAGGGGACATGCATAACTCCGGGTCGGCCTTGATCTAAAGCCGACCCGGCGCCCCCGCAAGGAGTAGGCGGACCACGTCGCATTGAAATGCGCATCACCTGATGCTAATTTTGATGCTCGAGGAGACTGCCATGCGCACGACCGTGACGATCGACGACGAATTGCTTCAGGACGCGCTTGAACTGACGGGTATCACTGAGAAGTCGACCCTCATCCGCGAAGCGCTAAAGTCGATTGTGGCCCGTGAGGCCGGGCGGCGGCTGGCGAGGATGGGAGGCACGATGCCGGACCTGGTCGCTCCGCCGCGGCGACGCTTTCCACCAGAATGATCCTTCCTGATACATCGGTGTGGGTCGATCACTTCCGCAGAACCGAGTTGCGCCTTCAGCCGCAGCTCGAACAACAATCGGTTGCCGTCCACCCGTTCGTCATTGCCGAGTTGGCGCTTGGCGATCTCAAGAAGCGCGGTCTTACCCTCTTCATGCTCGGCAAACTGCCCCCGACGACGGTCGCCACGAACCGCGAGTTGCTCCACTTCATCGAGCAAAATGACCTTGCCACAACCGGCATCGGGTTTGTGGACGCACATCTGCTGCTCTCAGCCAAGCTGACGCCCGAGACAAGTCTCTGGACGCACGACAAACGGCTGCTTCGCCAAGCCGAACGACTTGGCATCGGGCGGTTCGCCGCCTGAACCCTTGCCTTCCGCGCCCTTTTCCCCTATAGCCCGCCTCGCATTCGTTCGGCCGGGGGCTGAACGGAGGGTTTCGCCATTGGCGGAATAGGGTTTCGACCCGGCCTCCCGTGTTCCCGCTCTTTGCAAGACTGCTTTGGTGCCTTTCCGGCTTCAAAGGGGCTCCGCGCCGAGAGGATGCAGTGTTGAACACTCAAGAAGGAAGGCGCTCTCCATGGCCCTTTACGAACACATCTATCTCGCCCGGCAGGACGTTTCCGCCCAGCAGGTCGAGGAACTGACCAATGCGCTGACCGAAGTCCTCTCGCAGGGCGGCGGCAAGGTTACCAAGAACGAGTACTGGGGCCTCAAGTCGCTCTCGTACCGCATCAAGAAGAACCGCAAGGCCCACTACAGCCTCCTCAACATCGACGCCCCGGCCGCTGCCGTTGCCGAGATGGAGCGCCAGATGCGCATCAATGAAGACATCCTGCGCTTCATGACCGTGCGCGTCGACGAACTCGAGGAAGGCCCGTCGGCCATGATGCAGAAGCGCGACCGCGACGACGATCGCGGCGACCGTCCGGGCGGCCGTCCCGGCGGCTTCGACCGTGGCCCGCGCCGCGATGGCGGCGACCGTCCGCCGCGCCGCTTCTGATCTGGAAAGGAATTGAACCATGGCTATTCGTGATCTCACCACTTCGCAGGCCCGTCGTCCGTTCCAGCGCCGTCGCAAGACCTGCCCGTTCTCGGGCCCGAACGCGCCCAAGATCGACTACAAGGACGTCCGCCTGCTGCAGCGCTACGTGTCCGAGCGCGGCAAGATCGTCCCCAGCCGCATCACGGCCGTCTCGGCCCTGAAGCAGCGTGAGCTGGCCCGCGCCATCAAGCGCGCCCGCTTCATCGGCATCATGCCCTACGCTGTGAGCTGATAGCTCGCGCAACCGATCGTTGGGGCGGCAAATCCTTGCCGCCTCTAACCGGCCCTACCCGGGACAGCACAGAAAGAAATCCAAATGAAAGTCATTCTGCTCGAGCGCGTCGGCAAGCACGGCCATATCGGCGACGAAGTCACCGTCAAGGACGGCTATGCCCGCAACTTCCTTCTGCCCCAGCAGAAGGCGCTGCGCGCCACCGAAGCCAACCGCGCCCGTTTCGAGCGCGACCGCGCCCAGATCGAAAAGCGCAACCAGGAGCGCCGCGAGGCCGCTGCCGGTATCGCCCAGGGTCTCAACGGCGCCAGCGTGGTGATCATCCGCCAGGCGGGTGAAACCGGTCAGCTCTATGGCTCGGTCTCCTCGCGCGACATCGCCGAGGCCCTGTCGGCCAGCGGCCAGACCGTCGCCCGTTCGCAGGTCGTGCTCGCCGATCCGATCAAGACCGTCGGCATCCACACCGTGCCGCTGCACCTGCACGCCGAAGTCGACGTGTCGGTCACCGTCAACGTCGCCCGCTCGGACGACGAAGCCGCTCGTCAGGCCGCTGGTGAAGACCTCACCGTCAACACCTTCGACGACGAAGCCGCCGAAGAATTCGCCGCCGGCCAGGCCGAAGCGGGTTCGGCTGTCGCCGACGCCTACGGCGACGAAGAGTAAACTTCGCCGCATCAGTCATGCCAAAGGCCGGGAGCGATCCCGGCCTTTTTGTTTGCGCAGCGCATATGCTTAAGCGCCTCAGGCTCCGCCGCACTGTCGCAAGGCAGGCGCCTGCCATCATCCCGCCGAGACTCAGTGGTAAAAGCCCGGGGTGGAGGCATGCGGTCTATGCAATGGCTCACTTTGAGCTTTTGCCCGCTAAAAAGTTTGACTCACAGCTCTGAAAATCGGACCGACGGAGGCCGCTGGCGGGGCCGCCCGTCCGTGGTTAAAGAATGCTTAACCCCACAAGAGGAGACTCCGTCCCATCATGGCCGAGATGGCAGAGAACGTTCGTCGCCTGCGCCCGGAAGAGGAAAAGAGCTTCCGGCTCGCGCCCCACAATGTGGAGGCGGAGCAGGCCTTGCTGGGCGCCATTCTGGTGAACAACGAAGCGTTCTATCGCGTCTCGGACTTTTTGGTGCCCGAGCACTTCTACGAGCCGATCCACCGCGAGATCTACGAAGTCATCGCCAAGGTGGTCCGCGCCGGCCGCACCGCGACCCCGATCACGCTCAAGACACACCTGCCGGAAAACCTCACCGCCGAAATGTCGATGCCGCAATATCTGGCGCGACTCGCCGCGGAAGCGACCACCGTCATCAACGCGGCCGATTATGGCCAGACCGTCTACGACCTCGCCATCCGCCGCAGCCTGATCCAGATCGGCGAAGGGGTCGTATCGACCGCCTATCAGTCCGATGTCGAGGAGACGGCCAGCAAGCAGATCGAAGAGGCCGAAAAGCAACTCTTCGACCTCGCTGAAAAGGGCCGCTACGATGGCGGCTTCCAGCCCTTCAACGAGGCGCTGAAGCAAGCCATCACCATGGCCGGCGAAGCCTATTCGCGCGACGGCACGCTCTCGGGCACCGCCACCGGCCTCTCCGATCTCGACAAGCTCATGGGCGGCCTGCAGCGCTCGGACTTGATCATCCTCGCGGCGCGTCCCGCCATGGGCAAGACCTCGCTCGCCACCAACATCGCCTTCCACGTGGCGCGCAACTGGAAGGGCGACGTGACGCCGGACGGCCACCGCAAGACCGTCGATGGCGGCCAGGTCGGCTTCTTCTCGCTCGAAATGAGCGCCGAGCAGCTGGCGACGCGTATTCTCGCCGAGCAGGCCGAAATCTCGTCCTCCGACATCCGCCGCGGCAATATCCATGAGAGCCAGTTCTCGCGGCTGGTGGATGTCTCGAACCTCATGTCGTCCGTGCCGCTCTTTATCGACGATACCGGCGGCATTTCGGTGCAGCAGCTCGCCGCCCGTGCGCGGCGCCTGAAGCGGCAGAAGGGGCTCGATCTCCTCATCGTCGATTATTTGCAGCTGCTCTCGGGCTCCAAGAAAGCCAGCGAGAACCGCGTGCAGGAACTCACCGAAATCACCACGACGCTCAAGGCCCTGGCCAAGGAGCTCGAGGTGCCGATCATCGCCCTCTCCCAGCTCTCCCGTCAGGTCGAAAACCGCGACGACAAGCATCCGCAGCTTGCCGACTTGCGCGAATCCGGCTCCATCGAGCAGGACGCCGACGTGGTGCTCTTTGTCTATCGCGAGGAATATTACCTCAAGAACAAGGAGCCCAAGGAAGGCACGCCCGAGCACATGGCGTGGATGGAAGAGATGGAACGGGTGCATGGCCGCGCCGAAGTGATCATCGGCAAGCAGCGCCACGGCCCGACGGGCACGGTGGTGCTGAGTTTCGAGGCGCAGTACACGCGCTTCGGCAATCTGGCCAATACCGATTACCTGCCGGAGAGGATGGAATAATGATGCCGGCACCGGCGGTGGCGACGGGATATGGGGCACGTCTCACGGTCGACCTCGGGGCGCTCAAGCGCAACTGGCAGGCGCTCGACAAGGTGAGCCGCGGCGCGCTGACCGGCGCTGCCGTCAAGGCCGACGCCTATGGCATCGGCCTGCCGCAGGCGGTCCGCGCACTCTACCAGGCCGGCACCCGCTTCTTCTTCGTGGCGACGCCGGACGAAGGCATCGTGGTGCGCGCCTCGGTGCCCGAGGACGCACATATCTTCGTGCTCAACGGGCTCCATCCGGGTGCGGCGCCGCTTTATGTCGGCGAGCGGCTGATGCCGTGTCTCTGCTCGATCCCGATGCTCGAAGAGTGGATGCAGGCCTGCCTCGCGCGGAACGAATCGCTGCCCGCGGCGCTGCATTTCGACACCGGCATCAACCGGCTCGGCTTCCGCATGAACGAGGCGCCGGTGGTCAAGCGCATGATCGACCAGCTCGGCTATGCGCCGCAGATGATCATGAGTCACTTCGCCTGCGCCGACCAGCCGCAGCACGAAAAGAACCGGGCGCAGCTGGCGCTGTTCTCCTCGATCCTGACGCAGTTCCCCAACATCCCGGCCTCGATGGCCAATTCGGCGGCGCTGATGACCGGCCGCGAGAACCATTTCCAGATGGTGCGCCCCGGTATCGCCCTCTATGGCGGCCGCGCCGTGCAGGGGCGGCGCAACCCGATGTCGCCGGTGGTGACGCTCGAAGCGCCGGTGCTGCAGGTCAAGGACATCAAGACCGGCGAGTCGGTGGGCTATGGCGCCCTGCAGACGGTGAGCCGCGACAGCCGCATCGCCACCATCGGCATCGGCTATGCCGACGGCTTCTTCCGGCACCAGTCGGGCACCAATTCGCGCGCCGGCGGGTGGATGGTGGTGAAGAATCACTTCGCGCCGGTGCTCGGCCGAGTCTCCATGGACATGGTGCAGATCGATGTCACCGACCTGCCCGAGCCGCCGGCGCCGGGCGACATGGTCGAGGTGCTGGGCAAGAACATCACCGTCGACGACCAGGCCGATATCGGCAACACCATCGGCTACGAGATCCTC
>DASWWF010000341.1:0-2215 GCA_036401035.1 Devosia sp. | reverse complement strand
ATGAGTACCCGTATCGCCGATCGTTTCGCCAAATGCGCCGCCGAGGGCCGGCCGGCGCTGGTGACTTTCGTGATGTCGGGTGACCCCGATCCCGAGACCAGCCAGAAGATTCTCGACACGCTCGCCAATTCGGGCGCCGACATCATCGAGTTCGGCATGCCCTTTTCCGACCCGATGGCCGATGGCCCGGGCGTGCAGCTCGCCGGGCAGCGGGCGCTCAAGGCCGGGCAGACGCTGCGCCGCACGCTGGCGCAGGTCAAAACCTTCCGCCAGCACGACACCGATACCCCGATCGTGCTGATGGGCTACTACAACCCGATCTACATCTATGGCGTCGATCCCTTCATCAAGGATGCGCTCGCCGCCGGCGTCGATGGGCTGATCGTCGTCGACCTGCCGCCCGAGGAAGATGACGAACTCTGCGTGCCCGCGCTCGCCGCCGGGCTCAACTTCATCCGACTGACCACCCCGACCACCGACGACCAGCGGTTGCCGGCGGTGCTCAAGAACACCTCGGGCTTCGTCTACTATGTCACCATGACCGGCATCACCGGCGCGGCGATCAAGAGCCACAAGGCGGTGGGCGAGGCGGTCAAGCGCATCAAGAGCCACACCGGCCTGCCGGTTGCGGCCGGTTTCGGCATCAAGACCGGCGAAGATGCGGCGATTCTGGGCAAGGATGCGGACGGCGTCGTCGTCGGCACCGCGCTTTGCAACGCCATCGGCGCCTCGCTCCGGGACGGCAAGGCCAGCGAGGGCACGCTCGATGCGGTAGCCAAGCTGGTGCATGAACTGGTCGATGGGTGTCGCAGGGCCCGTGCATAGGGCGAGGCAAACGCTTAACCAGCCGCCGCGAAGCTGATAATATTCGCCACAATCGCGCACTAGGTCTCGGCGGAACGGGACCAGCTACAGGTCAAGGCAGATGAACTGGATCAATAACGTCGTCCGTCCGCGCATCCGCTCCTTCCTCAAGCCGAAGGATGAGAGCGCCGAGAATCTCTGGGTCAAGGACCCCGAGTCGGGCGAGATGGTGTTCTATCGCGATCTCGAGGCCAATCAGTGGGTGGTGCCCAATTCGGGCTACCACATGAAGATCAAGGCCACGGACCGGCTGAAGAACTTCTTCGACGAGGGTCATTACGACCTCGTGCCGCTGCCGTCGGTGGCGCAGGATCCGCTGAAATTCCGCGACTCCAAGAAATATGTCGATCGCCTGCGTGAGAGCCGCACCAAGACCGGCATGGACGATGCCGTACTGGTGGCGACCGGCAAGCTCTACGGTCAGGATATGACCGCCGCCGTGCAGGACTTCGATTTCATGGGCGGTTCGCTCGGCATGGCGGCCGGCCAGGCCATCATCACCGGGCTCGACACCGCCGCCCGCCGCAAGACCCCCTTTGTGCTGTTCGCCGCCTCGGGTGGCGCCCGCATGCAGGAGGGCATTCTCTCGCTCATGCAGATGCCGCGCACCACGGTTGCGGTGCTGCGCCTGCGCGAAGCTGGGCTGCCGTTCATCGTGGTCTTCACCAACCCCACCACCGGCGGCGTCACCGCCAGCTACGCCATGCTGGGCGATGTGCACCTGGCCGAACCCGGCGCCCTGATCTGCTTTGCCGGCCCGCGCGTCATCGAGCAGACCATCCGCGAAAAGCTCCCCAAGGGCTTCCAGCGCTCGGAATATCTCTATGACCACGGCATGGTCGATATGGTGGTGCATCGCCACAACCTCCGCCCCACCATCGGCCAGCTGATGACCATCCTCACCAAGACCCCGGCTCCGGCCGAACTGGCCGGTACGCCCGTTGCCCGTCCGGTGGTGACGCCGGCCTCGACCGAAAGCGACGGCGAACTCGCCGTGGCCCCGCCGGAAGCCGCCCACGCCGAGTAAGGCGCGGGCGCCACACCCATAGCCAGGAGAGCGCCGGGACGGCTCGAACCAAGCCGCGGCCGGTGCTAGAAGCGCGCCGTGCTGCTTTTCGAGAATCTCGTTCCCGTGTCCCGTACCGACGCTATCCTCAAGCGCCGGCTGGCGTTGCACCCCAAGCTCATCGATCTGAAGCTCGATCGCGAGTTGCGCCTGCTCGACCGCATCGGCAACCCGCAGGACCACCTGCCGCCGGTGATTCACATCGCCGGCACCAACGGCAAGGGCTCGACGCTGGCCTATCTCCGCGCCTTCCTCGAAGCCGCCGGCAAGAAGGTGCATGTGATG
>DASWWF010000340.1:0-1526 GCA_036401035.1 Devosia sp. | reverse complement strand
CGGAGCCGGCGGCGAGGTCGGCATTTCCGGCGGCATGTCGGCGCTGGCCGCCGGGCCGGGCATCCGCTCGCTGAGCGAAGTGCTCGCCATCGTGCTCGTCGCAGTCTTCATCGTCGGCGGCACCGAGCTGCTGCTCAACATTTTCGCCGTGCCGCAATATGTGCTGCCCAAGCCGAGCGAAATCGGGGTGGCGCTGGTCACCGATTTCCCGCTGATCGCGCCGCATCTGGGCCACACGCTGGTCGAGCTCCTCGCCGGCTTCGGTATCGGCGCCACTGTCGGCCTGATTCTCGCGGCGGTGATCACTCAGTTCCCCTTCGCCGAAAAGATCATCACCCCCTACATCCTCTTGCTGGTGACGACGCCGATGCTGGCGCTGGTGCCGCTGCTGATCCTGCGCTTCGGCTTCGGCTACGAGCCGCGCATCATCGCGGTGGCGCTGGCCTCGGGGCCCATGGTGATGATCAACGCCGCCACCGGCTTCCGCCGCGTCGACAGCGGCAAGATCGCGCTGGCGCGCTCCTACGGCGCCTCGACGCTGCAGATCTTCTGGAAGGTGCGCGCGCCGATGGCGCTGCCGATGATCTTTGTCGGCCTGATGGTCGGCTCGATTTTCGGCCTGCTCACCGCGGTCGGCGCTGAAATGGTCGGCGGCGGCTTTGGCCTGGGCAACCGGCTCACCTCCTACTCATCCATGATCCAGATGCCGCAGTTCTTCGCTGTGGTGCTGATCCTCTCCATCCTGGGCATCCTCATCTACGTGCTCTTCTTCCTGCTCGGGAAGAAGTTCGCCAGCTGGGAGGCCTGAGACTGCACCGTCGTCAAGGGAGGCGACGGCCCGAAGGGACTACGAAACGAACCATCATACAGGGGTACCGACATGGCTAGCTTCTTGACTCCCGGTGGCATGAGCCGCCGCACTTTCCTCCAGGTTTCCGCAGCCGGCGTGGTGACCGCCACCGCATTCGGCGGCATCGGCGGCGCCCATGCCGCGCCCTACTCCAAGTTCACCTGGATCTCGCCGCGCGGCACGCTCGAAGTGCTCGACGACTTCGGGTTCTGGATGGGCAAGAAGCTCGGCTATTTCGACGACCTCGGCGTCGAGGTCGATATGCAGCCCGGCCCGTCGGACGGCACCGCCACCGTCAAGTTCGTCGATGTCGGCCAGGCCGATATGGGCTTCCCGTCGCCGGGCATCTTCTCGTTTGCGCTCGAGAACGGCATGAAGCTCAAGTCGGTGTTCCACTGGGGTCCGCTCGACACGTTCAGCCTGGCCTTCCGCAAGGGCGAGGGCAGCAACGACCTCAGGACGCTGGAAGGCAAGACCATCCTCCTCGGCTCGGCTGCCTGGCAGTCGATCGTCGATCCGATGCTGGCCGTGCAGGGCGTCGACATCACCAAGGTGAAGTATGTCGAAGCCGGCTGGCCGACCTGGGGCACGGCGCTCGCGGCCGGGCAGGGCGATGCGGCACTGGCCTGGGAAGGGCTGCGGGCCGAGTGGATCTCGACCGGGCTCGACTTCGAGT
>DASWWF010000339.1:0-3633 GCA_036401035.1 Devosia sp. | reverse complement strand
CCCGCCGGCGTACCGGTGATCGAATCGCCCTTCCCCGACATCGCATTGGTCGCCCGCTACGCCGAAACCGCGCCCGCCGGCGCCCCGCCGGAAGCGACCTATGTGCGCGATGCGGATGCCAAGCCGCAGACCAAATTCACGGTGGCTCGGCAATGAGCGTGGAAAAACTCTGGATGGCGCCCGGCGGCCTCCATATCGAGCCGGCGCAGACCAGCGACGCCACCGTCTGCGCCGAACTGCACGCCCGGGGCTTTTATCGTGGCTGGCCGCGCGAGGATTTCGCCGCCTATATCGCCGGGCGCGATACGCCGGTCTATGTGGCCTGCGATGCCAAGCGGAAGATCGCCGGCTTCGCCATGATCCGGCTGGCGGCCGACGAGGCCGAACTCATCACCATCGCGGTCGACCCCAGGTGGCGCAAGAAAGGCGTTGGCCTGGCGCTGATGCGGGCCGTGTTCGACGATCTGCTGATGTCGCCCGCCAGGCGCATCTTCCTCGAAGTGGCGGCGGACAACCCGGCGGCGATCAGACTCTACGGCAAGGTGGGCTTCAGCAAAGTCGCCGAACGCAAGGGCTATTACGAACGCGCGGACGGCCAGCCGGCCACCGCCATTGTCATGTCGCGCGATCTTGGCTAAGCCGGTTTCACGGTCAAGCTGGGGGTGGCAACAATGACCAAACCCGAGACGCTCGAAGAGCAATGCGCCCGCAAGGGCATGCGCATGACCGACCAGCGCCGCGTCATCGCGCAGGTGATCGAGCAGGCGTCGGATCATCCCGACGTCGAAGAACTCTACCGCCGCGCCAGCGCCATCGACGCGCGCATCTCGCTCTCGACCGTCTACCGCACCCTCAACATGTTCGAGGAAGCCGGGCTGGTCACCAAGCACGATTTCAAGGACGGGCGCGCCCGCTTCGAGCCGATCCCCGACGAGCACCACGATCACCTGATCGATATCCGCTCGGGCAAGGTCATCGAATTCCGCAACGAGGAAATCGAGGCCATCCAGGAGCTGATCGCCAAGCGCCTGGGCTACAAACTCGTCGATCACCGGCTCGAGCTCTATGCCGTGCCGCTCAGCAAGGACGAAGGCAAATGATCTTCCGCGTGCTGTTCTTTCTCTTCGTCTACACCCCGTTTCTCATCATCTTCTGTCCGATCCAGTATGTCTGGAGCAAGCTGGCCCTGCGCGGTTGGCATGCCATTCCGCGGGTGTTTCACCAGCTCGGCGCCGCCTTTATCGGCCTCAAGGTCACGGTGGTGGGCGAGCCGGTGCAGGGCAGGCCCGTGCTGATCGTCTCCAACCACATCTCCTGGACCGACATCATCGCCATCGGTGCTTCGGCCAATGTGACCTTCGTGGCCAAGAAGGACATCGAGAAGTGGTTCTTCGTGAACTTCATGGCCGGGCTGCAGCGTACCGTCTATGTCGACCGCACCCGCCGCACCGACGCCAAGCGCACCACGACCGAAATGGCCAAGCGCATGGCCGATGACGAGGCGGTGGTGCTGTTCGCCGAAGGGCAGTCCGACATCGGCACGCACGTGCTGCCGTTCCGCTCGGCACTGGTCGGCGCCGCGCAGCAGGCGATGCTGGAAGCCGGCGCGACCGAAGTGCTGATCCAGCCGCTGACCATTTCCTATACGCGCCTGCAGGGCCTGCCGGTCTCGCGCAACGAGCGCTCGCTGATCGCCTGGATCAAGTCCAAGTCGGTCAAGCAGAACATCAAGGAAATCCTGTCGGGCGGCGTCAAGGAGGTGACACTGGCCTTCGGCACCCCCATGCCGCTGGCTCAGGGCGCCGACCGCAAGGCGGTGACCAAGGCGGCCGAACTGGAAGTGCGCCGTATGCTGGTGGCCCTTAACCGCGGGCAGAAGCTGCCGGAGCTGGCCGGGGGCTGAGGCTTCAGGGGCTCACCAGGCAGAAGTGGTTGCCCTCGGGGTCGGCCAACACCGTGTAGCCGTCCGCCTCGCGGATCACCGACGCCCCCAGCCCTAGCGCCCGTGAGCGCTCCGCATCCCTGTCGGTCACCGCAATGTCGAGATGGATGCGGCCCTGCTGGCGACCGCGCGCGATCTCGTGGAAGCAGAGGGTTGGCCCCGGCCCATCGACCATCACCACCGGATCCGTCTCGGGCGTGAAGCCGAGGCCGGCGAGGCGGGCGATTTCGGCATCGTCATAGGGACGCACGGCATAGTCTTCGAGCAGCGCCGCCCAGAAGCGGGCCAGCGGCGCGGCGCGCCGACAGTCGAAGACGATCTCCTTGAGCCTGCCCATCAGCCCAGCGCCTGTTCCAGATCCCCGATGAGATCGTCCGGCTCTTCCAACCCCACCGAGACGCGGAACACGCCCTGGCCAGCCCAGTCGCGGAACTCGGCTTCGGCGCGGCCTTCGAGGTGGAAGCTCGAGCGCAGGATGTCGTCGGTCGGGATGTAGAAGACGAGGCTCTTGGTCTTGCCCAGCGACACCGCATAGGAAAACGTCTTGAGCCGGTCAGCCAGTTGCCGCGCCATCTCGAGGCTGCCCGATTTCACCGAAAAGCTGAGCAGGCCCGAGAAATTGCGCATCTGCGCCTTGGCCAGTTCGTGCTGCGGGTGGCGCACCGAGCCGGGCCACAGCGTCTTCCGCACTTTGGCGTGCTGAGCCAAAAAGTCCTCGACCAGCCGGGCGTTGCTCTCATGCCGGGCCATGCGCAGCGGCAGCGTCTCGATGCCGCGGAGGATGAGGTACGCCGAGAACGGCGACAGGGCGGCGCCCAGATGGATGAGGCCATCCCTGCGGAGCGCCGCGATGCGGTCGCCCTTGCCGATGACGGCGCCACCCAGCGCGTCGCCATGGCCGCAGAGATATTTGGTCAGCGAGTGGATGACATAATCGGCGCCGAGCGCGATCGGCTTGGTGCCGATGGGTGTGGCGATGGTCGAATCCACCGAGAGCTCGGCGCCATAGACATGCGCCACCTCGGCAATGGCCGCGATGTCGGTGAGCTTGAGGATCGGGTTGGCCGGCGTCTCGATATGGACGAGCCTGGTGTTCGGCCGCATCGCCGCTGCGACCTGCTGCGGGTCGGAGGTGTCGACACTGGTGACCGTGATGCCCGAGCGCGGCAGCTGGTGATGGGCATATTCGGCGACGCCGGCGTAACAGACTTCCGACAGCACCAGATGGTCGCCAGCCTGCAGCCGGTCGTGGAACAAGGCCGTCACCGCGGCCATGCCGGTCGCAAAGGTCACCGCCGCTTCGGCCTGCTCCAGCGCCGCGAGCCGGGCTTCGAGCAGTTCGAGCGTCGGATTGCTCCAGCGGGAATAGAAATGCGGCGCGTCGGCCTTGAGGTCGCTTGCCGAAAAGCCGACGGCGTCCGGATGCGTATAGAACGTCGTCGACAGCACCGGCGCCTCGGCCACCGGCTGCCCCAGCACCCGCCGCCCCTCCCCGGCATGAAGGGCAATCGTGCCGTCATCGGAATTATCGTTCTGGGGCATGGTCGTATCTCTCAGTCGGGAATCCTCCCCGTTTTGCGGGGAGGGGGACCGCCGGAAGGCGGAGGAGGGTACGCCGCAAGCACCGGCGCACGGCGCACCCCCCTCCACCACGCTATGCGTGGTCCCCCTCCCCCGCAGGCGGGAGAGGT
>DASWWF010000338.1:0-2638 GCA_036401035.1 Devosia sp. | reverse complement strand
CCCGACATTTGTCGAGAAGGGCATCGCGCCGCGGCATG
This sequence comes from Devosia sp., assembly GCA_036401035.1. Lineage (GTDB taxonomy): Bacteria > Pseudomonadota > Alphaproteobacteria > Rhizobiales > Devosiaceae > Devosia_A. The sequence continues at coordinate 2,600 of DASWWF010000338.1, read as the reverse complement.
TGGATTTGCGGCCCTATGTGCTGGTGGGCGACGACATCCGGATCACCCCGGGCGGGCTGACGCGCGTGGCGCTGAAGAAAGGTTCGCTGGTGGTGAACTCGTCGCAGGGCGGCGGGACCAAGGATACCTGGGTGCTGGAGGATTGATGGTGAGCATCGTGCTGACTTCGCCCCCCCTCCCAACCTCCCCCACAAGGGGGGAGGTGTCCGTCCGAGCCGCTGGCACGATCGAGCAACAATCTCCGGCCCACACCTCCCCCCTTGTGGGGGAGGCCGGGAGGGGGGTGTCCGATGCTCGGTAGAACCGCACAGAATCTCTTCTGGCTCAGCCGCTATATCGAGCGGGCGGAGAATATGGCCCGGTTGCTGGAGGTGGGGTATCGGATGAGCCTCACGTCGCGGCGCGAAGGTGGGGCCAGCGAGCATCTCGTCTCGATGCTGCAGGCGGCCGAAATGGACGAGGATTTCGCCAAGAAGCACAAGGTGGCCGACGTCGCCTCGGTGAGCCATTTCATGCTGTTCGACGAGGAGAATTTCTCGTCGGTCCGCTCGTGTCTTTTGGCGGCGCGCACCAATGCGCGCAGCGTGCGAACGGCGCTGACCAGCGAAGTCTGGGAAACCATCAACTCGGCCTGGCTGGAGTTTTCGCAGATCAAGCCACGCGAAGTGAATGGCGGGCGGCTGCAGGAACTGCTCGGCTGGGTCAAGAATGTCAGCCAGCAGTTCCGCGGCGCGATGCTCTCGACCATCCTTCGCGATGACGGTTATGCGTTTTCGACCATCGGGGGCTATGTCGAGCGGGCCGACAACACGGCGCGCATCCTCGACATGAAGTATTACGTGCTGCTGCCGCGGGCGACGCTGGTGGGCGGCGACGTCGATATCCAGCAATGGACGCTGATCCTGCGGGCCGCCTCGGCGCACCGCAGCTACCGGCACGTCTATCATGACCGCTACCGGGCCCGGAACATTGCCGACTACCTGATCCTTCGGCCGGAAATGCCGCGCTCGCTGATCTTCTGCTTTTCCCACATCGTGCGCACGCTCGATATGCTCGAGGAGATGTATGGCATGCGGCTCGGCTGCCACGAGGCGGCAAGCGAGGCTAATGAGATGCTGGTGGGCAACGACATGGACAAGATCTTCTCGCACGGGCTGCACGAGTTCCTGACCGAGTTCATCGCCCGCAACAACCGCGTCAGCGAAACGCTGGGCGAAAGCTACAATTTCTACTGATGAAGATTTCGATCAGACATCACCTGAGCCTTGGCCTCGGAGCGGGCGTGCCGCGCGCCATCCAGCACCTGTTGCTGACGCCGCAGACATCGAGCGTGCAGACGGTGCGCGAGTGGCGGATCGAGGTCGAGGGGCTCGACGAGCCGGCTGGCTTCATCGACGCCTATGGCAACCGGGCACATCTGGCCAGCCAGACCCGGCCGGAGGCGGACGTCGTCATTGCCGTCGAAGGCGTGGTCGAAACGCATGACCGGAGCGGCGTGGTCGGGCGACTGGCCGGCGATCCGGTCAACGCGCTCTACCGGCGGGTAACGACGCTGACCAAGCCGATGGGCGCGGTGACGCAGAAATTCCGCAGCGCAGCCAAGGACGGCAAGGAGCGGATCCCCCTGCTCCACGCCATCATGGCGCGAGTGGGGGAAGTGCTGGAGCCGGGCGAGCAGAGCCAGACGCAGTCGGCCGAGGGGCAGAGCCAGAGCCAGTCGCAGGGTGGCGGCGTGACACACGAGGCGGCGGACTATGCGCATGCCTTTATCGGCGCGGCGCGGGCGCTGGAGATACCGGCCCGCTATGTGACGGGGTACCTGGCGGCCGAGGGGGAGGACGAGGCGCGGTTCCACGCCTGGGCCGAGGCCTGGGACGATGGGCTGGGGTGGATCGGCTTCGACCCGATGCTGCAAGTGTGTCCGGTGGAGCGGCATGTGCGGGTGGCGTCGGCGCTGGACGCCGTGTCTGCCGCGCCGGTGCGGTCGGTACCGGCGGTAGATGCACCGACGATTACGGCGATGAGCGTCGAGGCGGCGCAGTAAGAAAAGCTACCCCTCTCCTCAGAGCCCCATGAAATACAACCAGGCCGAGACGGTGATGATGCTGAGGACCGTCGAGATCAGCACGGTGTTGGTGGCGACGTTGACGCCGCGGTTGTAGTAGGTGGCGAAGACGAAGGCGTTGATGCCGGTGGGCATGGCGGCGAGCAGCACGCCATAGCGGGCGAATTCGTGATCGACGTTGAGGATGGGCACCATGATGACCCAGGCGATCAGCGGCTGCACGATCAGCTTCAATATCGACATGGTGAGCGACTGGGCCCAGCTTTCGGAGAGCCGGTAGTCGTTGAGCGCACCGCCGAGGCCGAAGAGCGCGGCGGGGGTCACGGCGGCGGCCATCATGGCGATGAAGGCATTGACCGGCTCGATGAGCGCAATGCCCATGACATTGACGATGGCGCCGAGCACAATGCCCCAGAGCAGCGGGTTGGAGACGATGCGGATGAAGGCGACCCAGGCCACCTTGTGCATCGGAGCGCCGTCGCGGCGGGCGATCTCCATGACGATCATGCCCATGGTGATGAGCACCGAGGCGTGG
>DASWWF010000337.1:0-2032 GCA_036401035.1 Devosia sp. | reverse complement strand
TCCAATGTCGTCGCGGCGCAGGCCGATTTCCTGCTGGCGCACGATTTCTCGGACCTCTTCAACGCCACCTTCCACCGCGTCTTCCCGCGCTCGGGCCTGCCGATGCAGGAGTTTTCGCGCGGCGGCATGCTGGCGCTGGATCCGGAAACCGATAGCGCCATCGCCGACGCCGTCGCGCTGATCCACACGCTCAATTGGCCCGTGGTCGATCGCGCGCGCCTGCTGCGCGTGCTCGAACGCGGCAAGACCGTCACGGCGCTGTCGCGCCAGAACTGGGACGCCATCCTCGCCGAGACCGACGACGATCGCGAACTGGTGCCCAGCCCGCGCCAGACGCCGGTAGTGCCCGATGGCAAGATCACCGACGAGATGGTCGCCGCCTGGCGCACCACCCTCGATACGCTCGACCAGATTCTTGCTGGCGAGTTGCTGATCCCTCACTGGCGGTTCAAGCAGGGCTTTGACCTCAAGGCCTATTTCGAGACGGCCGAGCGGACCGATCTGGTCATGATCCTCACCGGTTATGGCGCGCTGCCCTTCCTCAAGGACGGGCCGATTGCCGACGCCAACAGCTTTGCCGAGGCCAATCGCGTCTTCGGCGACAATCTCCTCGGCTATGCCTTCTGGTTCAATTGAGTTTTCCCATGCGCATTCTCATCGCACTCCTCACCGCCTTCGCCTTCATCCTCCCGGCTGCGGCCGCGGAAAAGTTCGACGATCCGGTCAAGCTCGTCGAGCACATCTACGCGCATTATTCGGACGGCACGATCGAGCAGTTGGAGGAGAACGCCTACTGGTCGCCGCGTCTCGCCGAGCTCATCGCCACCGATGAAGCGCGCGGCGAATTGGGCAGCCTCACCTTCGACCCGTTCATCAATTCGCAGGAGGATTTCCTCTCTGACCTGCAGATCAACCTCGCCGCCGCCAACGACAAGAAGGCGCTGGTGGCCGTCGGGTTTGACAATGGCGGGGGCTACCAGCAATCGATGTTCACGCTTGTGCCGGGCCCGGATGGGTGGAAGATCGACGAGATCGAAGGCGTCACGCCCGGCCGCGAGTGGACGCTCTCCGACGTTCTCGCCCAACCCCTCTGAGGTCCCATCCCATGCGTCTTCTCGCCATACTCGGCTTCCTCCTCGCCGCCATCGTGCCGGCCGCCGCCTTCGATGATCCCAGGGACCTGGTCGAGGCGTTCTACGCCGCCTATTCCGAACCGGACTTCGAAAAGTTCATCGAGCTCAAGAAGAACGAGGCCTCGTTCTTCTCGGAGGGCCTCAAGGCGCTCTACGAGCAGGACGCCGCAGACAGCGAGCGGCTCGGGGGTATCGCGCGGATCGACTTCGACCCATGGATCAACGGCCAGGATTACCAGATCACCGAGCTCTTCATCGGTGACGGCGAGCTGACCAGCGACACCACGGCTACCGTGCCGGTCGACTTCAAGAATTTCGACACGGTCAACAACAGCTGGGTCTATGCGGTCAAGGAAGCCGACGGCTGGAAGATCGACGACATCGAGAATTTCGACCCGGAATATCCCTACCGTCTCCGCGCCATCCTCGAAGCGCCGCTCACAGAATAGGTTCTCCATGATCCGCATGATTCTTGCCGCCGCACTCTGTTGCGGCGCGCTGCCGGCTTTTGCCGGTTCCGTTTCGGGTACCGTCGTCGATGAGGCCGGTGCGCCGATGGCTGGCGTCCATGTCGAGGTGGTGTACCAGACCTATCGGGCCGACCAGCTCAACGGCGCCGGCGAGAGCATCAAGCGCGACGCCGTCACCGGTGCCGACGGCAGCTACGCCATCTCCACCGACGGCATGCCGCTGGGCGAGTACGCCGCGAACGCTTACGAGGAGGTCGTCAATGGCGGCCAGACCCTGGTGATCGACCTCGCCGAGGACGACAGCACCACCTTCGCGCACAATGCCGACGTGGTGCGCAACTTCACTGGCGGCGTCATCGAGATGTCCGAGGACATGCCCTACGGCAATGCCGGCATCTTCGTGCTCAACAACGCCATCGGCGACTTCAC
>DASWWF010000336.1:0-4458 GCA_036401035.1 Devosia sp. | reverse complement strand
CCGGCCTGCCGGTTGGCGGCGGGCGAGAAAATTCCGAAGAAATGGACCATCGGCGTACTCCTCTCTGTTGCGGCCCGTCGCCCACAGGGGAGGGGCGACGGGTCGTTTGTGTGGCCGGTCAAGGGAGGAGGAAGCCCAGCCAATGAAGAGAGCATGCCTTGGTCTATTGGCTCGGTCGAGAATTGACGTGCTGCGAAACGGGGCGGTTGTGGAAAAGTCGTTCGGGCTTGGGCGCCCCCTCCACCGTCCTGCGGACGGTCCCCCTCCCCCGTTGTCACGGGGGAGGATCCGATGGGGCACGATCCCTCCTGATCCTCACCTGCGAAGCGGGGGAGGGGGACCAGACGAAGTCTGGTGGAGGGGGCGCAGCTCAGAACTCAGAGCGTCCGGGCATACCGCATGAAGATCTGCTGGATGCCGTCGAGGACTTCGGGGGACAGCGAGACATCGGCGGCCGCGATATTGGTCTTGAGCTGGTCCATCGTCGTCGCGCCGATGATGACCGAGGTCATGAAGGGTTTGGTGAGGCAGAAGGCGATGGCCATCTGATTGACGTCGAGGCCGTGTTTCTCGGCCAGCGCCATATAGGCGCGGATGGCGGGTTCGGTGATCTCGTTGGAGCGGTAGTTGCCGCCCGAGATGGCGCCGCGGCTGCCGGCGGGCAGCTTGCCGCCGAGATATTTGCCGCTCAGCGCACCGGCGGCGAGCGGGGAATAGGCGAGCAGGCCGACATCCTCGTGGTGCGCCAGTTCGGCGAGGTCCATATCGTAGTAGCGGCGGAGGAAGTTGTATTCGTTCTGGATGGTCTGGACGCGGGGCAGGCCGAGTTCGGCGCTGAGCTTCAAATACTGCATGGTGCCCCAGGCGGTCTCGTTGGAGAGGCCGAACCAGCGGATCTTGCCCTCCTTGACCAGCTTGCCCATTTCCTGGAGCACTTCGAGGATGTTGGGGAGCACCTCGTCCTTGTCCTGAGTGTAGGGATTGTAGGTCCAGCTGCCTTCCCAGTGATAGTGGCCGCGGCGGGGCCAGTGGATCTGGTAGAGGTCGATATAGTCGGTCTGGAGGCGCTTGAGGCTGCCCTCGACCGCTTCGCGGACGCTGGGGCCGTCGATGCCCTTGCCGCCGCGGACCCAGGGGCGGCCGCCGCCGGCGACCTTGGATGCGAGGACGATGTCCTGGCGCTTGCCGGTCTTCTTGAACCAGGTGCCGATGATTTCCTCGGTCTTGCCGTAGGTGGTGGCATCGGGCGGTACGGCGTACATTTCGGCGGTGTCGAAGAAATTGATGCCCTGGGCGACGGCGTAATCCATCTGCTCGTGGCCATCGGCCTCGGTGTTCTGCTTGCCCCAGGTCATGGTGCCCAGGCAGATCTCCGTCACGTCCACGCCGGTGCGTCCGAGCTTGCGCGTCTTCATCGGTATTTCCTTCAACCCTCGTAAAAGCGGCGGCACCGTAAGGGCAGGGGATTGCATCGGCAAGGGCCGATGGAGCGAAAGCGACCGGCGGGCGGGGCGGTTCAAAAAACTGTCATCAAGGGCCGATTTTTGGGGTTGAGGTTCCGGGTGCGACCCCCTATATACGCCTCACCGGTGACGCCCTCGGCGTCCCAGCAATGCAGTCCCGGTCATGTCGCGGGATGGAGCAGCCCGGTAGCTCGTCAGGCTCATAACCTGAAGGTCGCAGGTTCAAATCCTGCTCCCGCAACCAACTGCATTCAAGCAAAGGCGTCCTTCGGGGCGCCTTTGTTGTTTCTGGGGTATTGCGGGCCTCAGGCCAGGATGTCGATGGCGTGCTTTTGCATGTCGCTGGCGCGGCGGGCGACGTTGGCGAGGACTTCGAAGGTGGTCTGGTTCATGAGCATGTCCACCATCTCGGTGGCCATGTCGACGCCCTGGCCGGCCGGGGTGCCGGCGCCGGCGGCGGTGATGTTGGCGGCGTTGCGCTCGAAGCGGGTGGCGGCGGCGTTCATGCCGGCGGCGGCGATCGACAGAGCGGACAAGCGAGACTCCTTGCGAGCCTCACCCTAACCGCTGGCAGGGTTCCAGGCGGTAAACGCGCCGGCGGAGATTTGACGGAGTTTTCAGCTGTTCTTGGCGAGGCGGCTGTCGAGCAGGTCGCCTGATTGCTGCAGGATCGGGTAGGCGACGCTGGCAAAGAGGGAGTTGATGGTTTTGAGCGCGCGCACGGTCTCGAGGTGGATATTGCTGGTCTCGACGCTCTGCGCGGTGCCCGAGCGCAGGCGGTTGAGGTGCTGGCCGTAGCTCTCGCGTTCGGCGGTGCTGACGGCGGCCTTTTCCATCAGCAGCTGACGGGCGGACTCGCGGTCCTTACTGACCAGCACGTTGAGCGCCAGCCGCATGTTGGCCATCACCCGATGGTGCAGCTCGTTGAGCTCGCGCCAGCCTTCGGGCGAGAAGCTGAGCTTCTGGTCGCGGCGGGTCTCGGCGAGTTTGAGCAGCGTCTTGGTGATGGCGTCGCCGACATATTCGAGATTGATGGCGAAGTTGGAAAGCTCGTGGCCGCGCTGGGCCTCGGCCTCGCCGGTATAGTCGATCTTGGCGAGGTAGAGCTTGATCTCGGACTGCGCCTGGTCGACGGCCTTTTCCAGCGCCCGCGCCTGCTTGATCTTTTCCGGGTCGCCGGTTTCGTAGAGCTCCATCAGCGGCTGCAACATGCGCTCGATGATCTCGGCCATGCGGAGCAGTTCGCGGGTGGCCGAGGCGAGGGCGAGCGCCGGCATGCCGACCACGGCCTGGTCGAGGCAGCTGGGCGCCTCGGCGAGGGGATTGGCGAGTTCCTCGGGCGTCGGCTTGGGCTTGACCAGCTTTTCGATGATAGCGGCGACGATGCCGGTCAGCGGCAGGCAGACGATCAGCAGCACGACGTTGAAGGCGAGGTGGAAGTTGACCAACTGCCGGGCGGCGGTGTCGCCGAGAAGCGTCGCGGGCGGCTGCAGGACGTGGAAGGCGACGAGCGCCAGCACGGCGCCGAGACCGCGGAAGGTCAGGTTGCCCCAGGTGATGCGGCGGGCCTGGACGGCGCTCTGGCGGGTGAGGCCGACGGCGATGAGGCCACCGCCCAGATTAGCGCCCAGCAGCAACGAGACGCCCAGTTCGAGCGGCACCAGGCCCTGGCCGGCAAAGGTGGCGATGAGCAACACCGAGGCGACGCTCGAATGCACCAGCCAGGTGAAGGCCGCGCCGAGGATGAAGGCGGTGACGATGTCGTTGCGGAGGTAGCTGATGACATTGGGCAGGAAGGTCGCATCGCGCAGCGGCGCGGTGGCTTCGCCGATCATGCGCAGCGACACGAGGATGAGGGCGATACCGATGACGATGCGCCCGGCTTGCTTGAGTTCCCGCGTCTGGCCCTTGAAGAAGAGCAGGGCACCGGCGAGCAGCAGCACCGGCGTCAGCCATTCGAGATCGATCGAGAGGATCTGCACCACCAGCGACGAGCCGAGATCGGCGCCGAGCATCAGCGCCAGGCCGGTGGCGAGCGTCAGCGCGCCCGAGGCGGCAAAGCCGGCGGCGAGGATGGCGACGGCGGTCGAGCTCTGCAGCACCGTGGCGATGGCCGCGCCGATGCCGGCGGCACGGATGCGCCCGCCACCCGACTGATGCAGCACGCGCTTGAGCAAGGGCTCCTGGCTGCGTTCCACACCGGTGCGTACCATCCTGACTGCCCAGAGCAGCAGGGCGATGGCGCCGGCGAGGTGGAGGAGCAGCAGGTAGGGGTTCAAATCAGTCGTTCCAAAATCTAGCAGAATAGAATGCCTATTCCGTCGTGATGTCCAGAGAGTGGCAGCCCGCTCAAAAGCTGGTTCATGCGGCATTCACTGCCGCGGCTGCACTTGCCTGTGGGATATGGGGATGGTTCCCTGAAAGTGGAGGGCGTCCCGATGCCGCGGCGACTGGAATATTCGAGCGATGTGGAAGGCGGGTCGCCAGTGCGGGTGCGTTGGGACATATCGGGTCGGATGAATGTACCGACCTATCTCGATTTCGTGGTCGAGCGGGCGCAGTGGCTCGGGCTCGACGGCTGGGTCGCGGCCAATGACGACGACACGGTGAGCCTTGCGGTGGCCGGGCCGGAGGCGCTGGTCGGGGCGCTGGAGATGGCATGCACGCTTGGGCCGCTCGATGCGCTGATCGACGAGGTCCGGCCGGTGGGCGAACCGGACAAGCTGCCGGCAGGTTTTTCGGTCCGTCAGAAGTAGTCGGGGATGCCCGGCATGCCGATGAAGTTCGGCAGTCTCCGCACGCGCCGCTGCCAGAGGCCGAGCGCGGGATAATCCTCGAGGCCGATGCCGGCGTCGTGGCTCAGGGCGACATGCGGGAAGAGCGCGATGTCGGCGATGCTGGCGCGCTCGCCCTCTACCCAGTCGAAGCCGGCGAGCTGCCGGTCGGAGATGTGATCTTCGAGATCGCGCAAAGCACGGCGGCCGGATTTGCGCAG
>DASWWF010000335.1:0-4670 GCA_036401035.1 Devosia sp. | reverse complement strand
GCCTTGCGCGCCAGATGCAGCAGGACCGAAGAATCCTTGCCGATCGAATACATCATCACCGGCCGCTCGAAGCTGGCCGCCACCTCCCGGAAAATCTCGATGCTCTCGGATTCGAGGGCTTTGAGGTGGCTGAGCGTACGCGGCGCTGTCATGCGTCAACTGTCCTTCGGAGCGAAGGCACGGGAAATACGCCCTCGCCAGTGCCCCCACAAGTCCTTCACATCTTTCTAAAAGCTGAACTTTTCCGCCGCTTTGCGCGTAGCTGGTGGTAACGGCAAAGCCATTCGGCTCGACAGCCGCCGAAAGTATCGACGACGCCTTTGCGCCACGCAGTTCGGAAAACTATTTCATGCCCGAGACGGCCCTCATCTGGCTCCGCAACGACCTGCGACTCGCTGACAACCCGGCTTTGACTGCGGCGCTCGAGACCGGCCTGCCGGTCACCACCCTCTATATCCATGAAACCGACCGCATGCTCCGCCCCCGCGGCGGCGCCTCGCGCTGGTGGCTGCACCAGAGCCTGCAGATGCTGGCCAAGGACCTCGGCAAGCTGGGCGTGCCGCTGGACATCGTCGAGGGCGAGGCCGAAACGTCCGTGCTCGCCGCCGTCAGGAAATACAGCGCGACCGCCGTCTTCTGGAACCGCCGTTACGCTCCGGCGCAGTGCGAGATCGACAGTGCCATCAAGTCCCGGCTCAAGGCCCACGGCGTCCACGCCGAGAGTTTTGGCGCCAATGTCCTCGTCGAGCCGTGGGACATCGCGACCGGCGCCGGCAAGCCCTACTCCGTCTACACGCCGTTCTGGAATGCGCTCAAGGATCGGCCCATCCCGACGACCCTGCCCGCCCCCAAGGACCGCCAACCCGTAACCGCAAGCGAACGGGTCGATGCCGATTACGAGCCCCCGCACTGGGCCGCAAAGCTCGCACCGCACTGGCGGGTTGGCGAAGCCGCCGCCCGTGACAAACTTGCCGCCTTCCTCGCCGACGACATTCTCGACTACCCCGACGGCCGCGATATACCGGCGCGAGAGGCGACATCGAAGCTCTCGCCGCACCTCGCCTTCGGCGAAATCTCGCCCCGGCAGGTCTGGCACGCCGCCACCATGCACGCTCACCGCTCGCCCCAGTCAGGCGAGGCGGTGCAGAAGTTCCTCAAAGAGTTGGTGTGGCGTGACTTCAACTACCACCAGCTCTACCACCGCGAGGACATTTCTCGCGTGCCGATGCAGTCCAGGTTCGCCGATCTCAAGTGGCGGCAGGCCGATACGGCGCTGGAGCAATGGCAACGCGGCCAGACCGGCATTCCCATCGTCGACGCCGGCATGCGCGAACTATGGCAGACCGGCTTTATGCAGAACCGCGTCCGCATGCTGACCGCCTCCCTCCTCGCCAAGAACCTGCTGGTCGACTGGCGCAAGGGCGAGGCCTGGTTCTGGGATTGCCTTGTCGATGCCGACATCGCCAACAATCCGGGCAACTGGCAGTGGGTCGCCGGCTCCGGCCTCGACGCCTCCCCCTACTTCCGCATCTTCAACCCGGTCACCCAGGGCGAAAAGTTCGATGCCGACGGCGCCTATGTGCGCCGCTGGGTGCCGGAACTGGCGAAGCTGCCGGATCAGTACGTACAGGAACCTGTGGCAGCCCCGGCCGACGTGCTGAGAAAGGCCGGCGTGGAACTGGGAACGACCTACCCCAGCCCTGTCGTCGACCTGAAGGTTTCCCGCGAACGGGCACTGGAGGCGTTCAAGGCGCTTTGACGCATACCGTCGAGCGGCTATGACTGACGCGATGAGAGCGAGCCTGAAACAGAAGATCGTTGAGGTCTGCGACCGCAAGATTGCCGAGAAGGGCCCTGGGGTTGGGCTCTCCTTTTACGCGTTCTTTGCGAACCGCAATGACGACCCAGAACTCCTCATGGAGGCGGCCGAGTGGTGGATTCGGCTACACCGGCTGGATCACTTCGAGAAGGCCACGAAGGTACGCGCGCTCGTGCTCGGCATCTGAAGTTCCCTACCCGATCACCCGCCATTGCTCGTCCCGAGGCCCGGTCGGCCGGAAATCATACCGCTCGACCCCCAGCCCGTGCAGCGTCGCCAGTTCGATCAGCGAAAACTCCTCGGGATCGTCGCGGTTGAAGTTCATCGGCTCTTTGAGCACCACCGGCGGGTTGGTCATGAACCGCACCACCTGCGAGTGATTATTGCTCGAAGCGTGCAGCATGTAGGGGTGGAGGATGATAAAGTCGCCGACCTCGCCGGTGACCTCCACGAACTCCTCGCACTTGTCGATCAGGCTGCCGAAGTCGAAGCTCGGATCGACACCCTCAGGGTGGTCGGCGAGATAGCGCGCCACGTGCTTGATCGAGTCCGGGGCAATGAAGGTGCCGCCGCCCTTGTGGCCGACATCGGACCAATAGACGATGGTGAGCAGTCCCTGCTCGCGGCTGTCGAGGAAGTGGCGAAAGAAGCTGCCGTCCTTGTGCCAGCCGCCGGCTTCCGGCGAGGGCTTCATCCACGGCTTGTCGTGTCCGCGGCGGAAATTGACGATGAAGGCATCCGACCACTCGGTGGAGTCGATGGTGGTGAAATGCTGGCTCTCGATTTCCATGATCTTGTCGTCGATGCGGTCCGCCCCGCCGGTGACGTCGCAGAGCGCGCCCCAGCCGCGCGGGGAAATGTCCTGGATGCGTGCCACATTGTTGCGGTCCATCCAGACGATGTCCTTGGCCCAGGTCGAGCGGTCGACCGGGTCGTAGCCCAGCCGTCCATAGGCTTCGGCGGTCCAGGCCTTCGCCAGGTCGCGATCGACGCAGCCCTTGACGGTGACATAGCCCTTCTCGACGAAATGCTGGCGCTGCTCGGGCGTAAGAACTTGATATTGCATGACGGTTGGTCTCCTCCGCCACTATCCTGCCGCCGGTTCTGAGCCGGCGCAAGCCAGCCTAAAGGCTCACCAGACACAGATTTCCCGGTGCCGCCCCCGCGGCGCGAGAGCGGCACCGGCCGAAGCGCGAGCATGGCGTTGACTGACACGGCGCCATCCCCTCACCCCGTCGGGTCGAGAGCAGAGTCGGCATCGCCGCTTGCGTCGATGCGAATGACTGAAAGATGCCCCCGGAAACCCGCAAACGTCGATGCGCCGGGTGGGTTCCAACAACTCCGGCACCAAAGCGTTGCTTTTTTCGGACCGGCACTAGCCGTTCATTCCTGCCCCGCCCCCAAGTCGAAAATGCCTTACCATTCCGATGCTTCTCGCCTTGGCATGGTTGGCGGCCCCACTTAGTTTCGCCGCTACAGCTCCAGGCCCCGGAATCCATGTCCAAGCACCGCGACGTCATCTCCGCCATCGGCAATACGCCCCTCATCCGCCTCAACCGCGTCTCCGACGAGACCGGCTGCGAGATCTGGGGCAAGGCCGAGTTCCTTAATCCGGGCCAATCGGTCAAAGACCGCGCCGCGCTCTGGATCATCCGCGACGCCGAAAAGAAGGGGCTCTTGAAAAAGGGCGGCACCATCGTCGAAGGCACTGCCGGCAATACCGGCATCGGCCTCTCCATGGTCGCCAATGCGCTGGGCTACAAATCGGTGATTGTCATCCCCGAGACCCAGAGCCAGGAAAAGAAGGACGCACTGACCCTGCTCGGCGCCGAACTCATCCAGGTGCCGGCCAAGCCCTACAAGAACCCCAACAACTACATCAAGATTTCCGGCCGCCTCGCCGAGAAGCTGGCCAGGGAACTGCCCAACGGCGCCGTCTGGGCCAACCAGTTCGACAATGTCGCCAACCGGCAGGCCCATATCGACTCGACCGGGCCGGAAATCTGGGAGCAGACCGGCGGCACGATCGATGGCTTCATCTGCGCCGTCGGCTCGGGTGGCACGCTGGCCGGCGTCGCCACCGCGCTCAAGGCAAAGAATGCCAACGTCCAGATCGGCCTTGCCGACCCCGAGGGCGCCGCGCTCTACGCATATTACGCCCATGGCGAACTCAAGAGCTCAGGCAACTCCATCACCGAGGGCATCGGCCAGGGCCGCATCACCGCCAACCTCGAAGGCCTCAAGATCGACCGCGCCTACCAGATCCCGGACAGCGAGGCCCTGCCCTACGTCTTCGACCTGCTCGAGCATGAAGGCCTCTGCCTCGGCGGCTCGTCGGGCATCAACGTCGCCGGCGCCGTCCGCCTCGCCCGCGACCTCGGGCGGGGCAAGACCATCGTCACCGTGCTCTGCGACTACGGCAACCGCTACCAGAGCAAACTCTTCAATCCCGAATTCCTCCGCTCCAAGAACCTTCCGGTGCCGCATTGGCTCGAACCCGGCGCGTCGATAGATTGGCGCTCCGTTCTCGAACCGGAGCCGACTGCATGACCGAATTCGTCTACCGGGAAGATTCCTACCTCCAGACCCTGCCCGCGACCGTAACGGCGGTTACGCCCGAAGGCGGCATCGTCCTCGACCGGACGATCTTTTATGCCACCTCCGGCGGTCAGCCGAATGATCTGGGACAGATCGAGTGGGATGGGGGTGTTATCGAGCTGTCAGGAGTCGTTCATCCAGATGGCGACAAGACGGCAATCGTCCATCACACGGCAGACGTCCATGAGCTGCGCTCAGGCCAAAGTGTGAACTTGGTGCTGGATTTTGCCAGACGTTACCGCCTGATGCGCAT